>CAYPVL010000115.1:0-8457 GCA_964414165.1 uncultured Cognatiyoonia sp. | reverse complement strand
CGTGGCCCGGATTGATGAAATCGAAGCCGTCACCAAGCATGACGTCATCGCCTTCCTTACACATTTGGCCGAAATTATCGGCAATGATGAAGCGCGCTTTGTGCATCAGGGCATGACGTCATCGGATGTGCTGGACACAACCTTCAATGTGCAACTGACCCGCGCCGCCGATATTCTGCTCGCGGACATGGACCGCGTTCTTGCCGCGCTGAAATCCCGGGCGATGGAACATAAAGACACCGTGCGCATCGGGCGCAGCCACGGCATCCACGCCGAACCCACAACAATGGGCCTGACCTTCGCGCGCTTTTATGCAGAAATGGATCGCGGCCGTCAGCGCCTTGTGAACGCACGCGCTGAAATCGCCACTGGTGCCATCTCGGGTGCTGTCGGCACATTCGCCAATATCGACCCAGCGGTCGAAGAACACGTGTGCGCTGAAATGGGCCTGACACCTGAACCCATTAGCACCCAAGTCATCCCCCGCGACCGGCACGCCATGTTCTTTGCGACATTGGGCGTGATCGCGTCGTCTATGGAAAATATCGTCACCGAGGTCCGCCACATGCAGCGCACCGAAGTGCTTGAGGCCGAGGAATTCTTCTCCAAAGGCCAAAAGGGGTCTTCCGCAATGCCCCACAAGCGCAACCCGATCCTAACCGAGAACCTGACCGGGCTGGCCCGCCTTGTGCGCATGTCCGTGACCCCTGCCCTTGAGAACGTCACGCTTTGGCACGAACGCGATATTTCCCATTCTTCCGTGGAGCGCACCATCGGGCCTGACACGACTGTCACGTTGAACTTTGCGCTGAACCGGCTTGCCGGGATGCTTGAGAAGCTCGTGATCTATCCCGACAACATGCTGGCCAACATGAACAAATTCCGCGGGCTGGTGATGTCACAGCGTGTGCTTCTGGCCCTAACCCAAGCGGGTGTGTCCCGCGAGGACAGCTATAAACTGGTGCAACGCAACGCGATGAAGGTTTGGGAAGAAGGCAAAGACTTCCAGACCGAACTGCTTGGGGACGCGGACGTGCTTGCGGCCTTGTCCGAGGATGAAATACGCGAGAAATTTGATCTGGGGTATCACACGAAGCACGTGGATACGATTTTCAAGCGGGTGTTTGGGGGGTAAGCGAAGCAAATCCGTTACTCCCCAAAGTGTCGCACCCACATTTACGTGACTTCAGAGCAGCCCGTGCTAACATTATTGTTACTGACAACAGTTAAGGAGGCGACCATGACGTTGAAGATCACACTTACGGCCACCGTTCTGGCACTGATGCCGGGCATTGCTGCGGCCTATTCCTGCAACTACGGCCATGATGCGACGCAAACCGCATCGATTTCCTGCGCTGAAGGCATGGTCGTAGATACCGCGACGAATACTTGTGTGCCAACCACAGGCTAAATGCGCAGCCCATTGTCGCATTTGAATGCGGCGTCCGGTGGTTTGGACGCCACATTCCTTACCGTCATACCACGGACGGTGCGTGAACGGGCGTTGGCTGCGGGCGATGCGTGGCTTGCGGGACCGGCGGCACACTCCGACTTGTTGCAGGCATGCTGAGCACGGCATAGCGGCGCCCATCATGACCATTCACATAAGGCTCTCCGACGCGTTCGGCCCCAAAGCCAAGCTGGCGCAACGCACGCATAAGGGCCAACGGCGATAGCGAAATGAGCTGTGCAGCCCCTTCCCGAGCGGCTACATCGACCAAGCCACCAACGATCAGTGACAAACATGTGCTGCGTTCAGCGTGGGTCTTTACATCATGGGACATCACAAGGCGGGTGCATTCCCAGACATCAGGCTGCGCGATGTCTTTGCCAAGCACTTCGGGTGGAATGTCGATCAACTTTCCCTTCACCGCATCGCGCAACATATAAGTGTGCGAGCCCCACTTCGCAGTGGTCGACATGGCGCGGGCTCCGCCGATCACCTCTCCGTCACGCAAGACAAGTGAATAATGGGCCTGCGGGTTATCGTACTGATCCATCTCAACATCCGAATCATGCGGGATGTCCCAGCCCAACTCATCCACAAAGAATCGCTTCCGCAGACCCAAAAAATCATAGAAAGAAGACCCGTGCTGGTGGACTTGTGCGAGATTAAAGGTAATATTTTCCATGGTAGAACTCTCCTTAAGGGTGCATGTATAGAACTACTACAACCACAGATTGTTCTTTTTTCAAAGCAAGCTCTGACGTTGCATTGAATCAACGCGCCAAACTGCAAATGGGGTGCAAAGTATTTTTGCTAGATAATGCCGTGCTGGGCTGCGATAGTCGCAGCCTGCGTGCTGGTCTTGGCGTCCAGCTTTGCTTTCGCATTCTTCAGACGCTGTTTGACAGCCCCCTCAGAAACGCTCAACTCATGGGCGATCTCTTTCAGACGCTTGCCATCCTTGACCATGCCAAGGGCCTGAATTTCGGCAGCCGTCAGGTTTGTCGGCGGTGCCATCTCGGCATGGCGCCGTGTCAGGTAAACCTGAAGCAGCTTGATTTCGAGGTCCGTAAATTCGCGATCACGGCGCACAAATGATCCAAAAGACCTTTGCCCGCTGTTATTTCCATCGAAAACCGCGATTGCCACACCATAGCGCAACCCGAATGTCTGCGCCTGCTTCATGACACCACGCGGGTCGTCATTGCCAAGCGCGCTCCAACGTGCGGCACCCGTATTTGCGTGCACCCAGCGGATCACCGGATCAAACAGCATTAATCTATTTTGGGTATAGTGTTGAACCCAATCGGACGGCAGATTATTGACCTCTTCAACTGGAAACGCAAAACCAACCCGCAAAGCAATGTAAAACCCTGCAGACGCGATCTCTGATATGTCTTCCAGTCCTAGAACTGCTGTCATGTACTTACCTTAGGTTAGGAAACGAAAATTTCCCTGTTCTTTCGAAAGTGATTCATTACTTTTGGATAGGTACCAATTATTCGTTTAGCTTTTATGATTATGAAGACCTGGCACAAACGAAGCGAGTGACCCCTTGATGCCAAATGAAAAAACGATCCTCACTGAGATGCAAAAGCTGTCTGACGCTGCTGATGCTGGTTTCGCGCTTGCGTTTCATATCCAATATACCCGTCCTACGTACTTGTTCCAGACTTATCCGGATGCCTGGATCCGTGAATACTCTGAAAAGGGTTTGGTGATGTCAGACCCAACCGTTCATTGGGGGTTTGAAAACGACGGATTCAAGCGTTGGTCTGAACTTGCAGGCGAAGATTCAGCCGGCGTGCTGACGCAAGCCGGTGCACATGGGCTTACCTATGGTGTAACTTGCGCGTTTGGCAACGATAACGCCCGTTCCATGTGCAGCTTTGCGCGTTCGACGCGCGAATTCAGCGATGAAGAGTGCGCAACACTTCTAAGCTGCGTCCAAGCCATGCATGAAGCAACCGACGGTCTGACAGCACTTGACGATGCCACACTGCAACAACTGGCAGCGATGGATGTGAAAGTATCACAACCCGGCGGTCGCTAACCCTTCTTTGAGGCTTTGCCGCTAGAACGGCGATATGCAAAACGCTTCACTTCATGCACCCCCCGCTCCGCCCAAGGCGATGCCGCTTTCGCCCCGCCGTAAAGCGGCATTAATTGTGCAACTAATGATCAGTGATGGCGGTAAGCTGTCGCTGGATCAACTACCCGAACACCTTCAGGAATTGCTAGCCCATGAACTTGGGGCGATTCGCCTGGTGGACCGCGATACAGTGAATGCTGTGGCCGCAGAATTCGCGGATTTGCTTGGGGCCATTGGGTTGTCGTCCCCCGGTGGGCCTGCGGCGGCTTTGGATGTGCTATCCGCGCATTTATCGCCGGATCTGGCAGGGCGCTTGAAAGCTGAACTGGGTGGGCCGCGCGAAACTGATCCTTGGGTTCAGCTTTCGGGCCTTGAAGTTGAAGACCTTGTTCCGATCATGCAATCCGAAAGCACTGAAGTTGCGGCAGTTGTGCTATCCAAACTGCCTGTGGCCAAAGCAGCCAGTATCCTTGGCGAATTGCCCGGTGAAAAGGCGCGGATGATCACATTTGCCGTTTCACGCACGGCCGATATCGCACCCGAATTGGTCAAACGGATCGGCGCAACGCTTGTCGGGGCGTACTGCACGACGAAAGTCACAGCCTTTGAAAAAGCACCGACCGACCGGGTGGGCGCGATCCTGAACTCAAGCCCTGCTGCGATGCGCGACACCATGTTGGAAGGGTTGGACAGCACGGATGAAGGCTTTGCCAAGGGCGTGCGCAAGGCAATCTTTACCTTTGCCGATATCCCAACCCGCCTTGTCCCCACAGACATTCCCGCCTGCATTCGCGGGGTCGATCCCGAAGATCTGAGCGTCGCCATTGCCGCAGCGCTTGGGGCTGGGGGTGATTTGCAAACCGCCGCTGACTTTATCTTGGCCAACATATCGCAACGCATGGCCGACCAGATCCGCGAGGAAGCAGGCGAAAAAGGCAAAATCAAATCCTCGGTCGGCGAGGATGCGATGAACGCGGTCACTGCTGCGGTGCGCGAATTGGCCGATAGCGGCGCAATCACAATGATCGACCCTGATGCAGAAGCAGAGGAAGAGGATTAGACCCCGTCTGGACAGCCGGCACCTCTGCCAGTAGCGTCACATCTATGGCAGATGACACACCCAATTTTGATGGACGCCGCTGGCACGACATGGGCGGCAACGCCGCAGGCCCGGTCCCAACCGACCAACACGACTTTTCCCTGTTTGAAAAGCGCGTCGATGCGCTGATGATCTTGTGTTCAGGTGCCGGGCTTTTCACCGTTGATGGTTTGCGCCGCGTGCTTGAGGATATGGGCGAAGACGCGTTTGAGACGATGACCTATTATGAACGCTGGATCGCATCCGTGAACCAGAATCTGATCGAGGCGGGCAGCTATACCACCGCCGAACTGGCCGCAAAGATGACCCAAGTGCAGGCGCGTGGCGACACTTACGGTGAGGCTGCGAATGGCTGAACGTCAACGCGTCCGCGTCCACACCCATATGCCCCCGGGCCATGTGCGCACCCCCGCCTACTTGCGCGGCAAGACCGGCACGGTTGAACGCATCCTTGGCCCCTTCCCCAATCCCGAAGACCTTGCCTATAGGCAAAAAGGTGCCCCTTTGCCACTTTACCGCGTGCGCTTTCGCATGGGCGATGTCTGGACTAACCCCGATCACCCCAATGACACGATCGAGGCCGAGATTTACGCCCACTGGCTGACCGAGGTGCCCGACCATGCCCCATGACCACCACGATCACCTGTCTCCCTCGGGCCATCCCTACCGCGCCGATAACGATGTGCCGCTGACATATTGGCACGTGATGGAGATCGCCGTGCGCGAACTGTTGATCGAAAAGGGCATCACGACCCCCGCCGCCATCAATACCCAGATTGACGCGATGGATGCGCGCAATCCAACAAACGGCGCACAAGTCGTCGCGCGTTTTTGGACCGATCCCGCGTTCGCCAAGGCCCTGCTGGCCGATGGTGCGCAAGTAACCCGCGATATGGGCTTTGACATTGGCCCGATGCATCTGATCGCATTGCCAAACACGCCAAAGCTGCACAATGTCGTCGTCTGCACATTGTGTTCCTGCTATCCGCGTAACCTGCTTGGTCTGCCCCCCGATTGGTACAAATCGCGCGCCTACAGATCGCGCACCGTGCGCGAACCGCGCAAGGTGCTGGCCGAATTTGGCGTGGATTTGCCCCCAAACACCGAAGTCCGCGTGCACGATAGCACCGCCGACATGCGCTATATCGTTATCCCAAACCGTCCCACAGGTACCGACGGTTGGTCAGCCGATCAACTTGCAGCCCTTGTCACCCGCGACAGCATGATCGGGACCGGGCTTCCCAAATCAGCGCACACAGCCTAACTAGCCTGCATGGCCAACGCTGATATTTCAGGAACCAAAGCCGACTGGCTTGCCGACAAAGCCCTGCGGGGCTTGATTGGGTCGGTGATGAAGTTGCCATATAAGTCGCGCGTTGCAATGATGGGCAGCGCCCTGCGCCGCGCCATCGGACCGCTTGCCGGATACCAGCGCCGCGCCGAAGAAAACCTGGCAATGATCTATCCAAACATGGGCATCTTGGATCGACGGCGCATCGCGACCGAGGCCTGCGATAACTTCGGGCGCACCTTGATCGAGAATTATTCACATGCCGATTTTGGCGTGCATCTTGCGGACACGCAGCCAACTGGCGATGGCCTTGATGCGATTGCTGCGGCGAAGGGCCGCCCGGTTATTTTTGTGACCGGCCACTTTGGCAATCACGAAGCCCCGCGTCAGGTTTTGACCCGTATGGGCTATACCATCGGCGGGCTTTATCGCAAAATGGCAAACCCCTATTTCAACGCGCACTATGCCCTCACCATGACCAGCTGGGGCGGGCCTGTGTTTGAACAAGGCGGCGCGGGAACAATCGGTTTTGCCCGCCACATCAAACGCGGCGGCATGGGCACCCTGCTTTTCGATGTGCATCAGGATACCGGGGAACCGCTTGATTTTCTGGGCGTGCCCGCACGCACTGCCTTGTCTGCCGCCGAGATTGCGTTGAAGTTCGATGCGTTACTGATCCCCTACTTCGGAACGCGGCGCGATGATGGGATCAGCTTTGATATCACGCTTGATGCGCCAATCCCGCACACAAACGCCCGAGGCATGATGCAGGTCGCGACAGATCGGCTTGCCGCCCGCATTGCGGAAAATCCAGCGCAGTGGTTTTGGGTGCATCGGCGCTGGAAAACCAGAAACCGCGACGTGATAACAAGCGCCTAGCGCAGTTGCGCTGCCCCAAGAACAGGCCCGTCAGTGCCGTTCTGGATCACAACAACAACCGGTTCATCACCCGTCACCGCGGCCTCAAGCGCCAGCGGCGTTGCGACATCCCAGACGCCCGCCGTTTCCCATGAGGTAACGACATTGGCATAAACAATGCTTTGCCCGGCATTTTCACCGCGCGTGATGTCGCGCACGACTTCAGGGATATAGCGCACGACTTGCACCACAGCCTCGCCTTGCATGGTTTGGGTTGTCTGGGCGGCGATGGTCAAAACATCGCCATCCCGTGTCAGGGTCAATGCGACCGGGTCGGGTACGGCGTTATGGGCTTGAATTTGGTCCATCACCTCCATCGGGCGGGACCCGATGACGTGATCCACACCACCGATGACCATCTGCGGTGTATAGACGGTGCGCGACCCGGCGGCTGCAGCAAAGGCGTTCTGGCGCTGGGTAAAAGCCGGGTCGGCCAGATCATCTTTCCAGCCGATATAATCCCAGTAATCCACATGCAGTGCCAAAGGGATCACATCATCGCGCGTTGCCAGTTCAGCCAACATCGCGTCCGCAGGCGGACAAGACGAACAGCCTTGTGACGTGTAAAGTTCGATCACCGTGCCGTTCATCTGTTCAGCCGTAACCGCGCCACCCCAAAGGGTCGCGGTCAAAGCAAGGCCTGTGATCATTTTGCGCATTGAAGCATCCGTCGGTTCATGTTCGTTTACCCATCTATTTGGTCCGGACTGTAATAGCCAATCAACCAATTGCGAGTAAGGGGTGAGAAGTGTTTCATTGCGTCGCAGACAAATGGCTCTCAATACTGTATGCAATGGTATGCAAATAATTACGACCCCCCCTTGATCGCCCTGTCTGCAAGGGTGTAAAGGCAAAGCAAATCTATATTTTCAGCCAAAGGAAAGGACTTCCATGACAGTCACCGTCGGCAAAGATACCGCCAAAACCCGCAAAACCCTGAAAGTCGGCGACCAGTCTGTCGCCTACTATTCGATCCCTGCCGCCCAAGCTGCCGGACTTGGTGATTTCTCCAAGCTGCCCGCTGCGCTGAAAGTGGTGCTTGAGAACCTTTTGCGCTTTGAAGATGATGGCTTTTCGGTATCTGTCGATGACATCAAAGCCTTCTCGACTTGGGCTGACAACGGCGGCAAGAACCCCCGCGAAATCGCCTATCGCCCTGCCCGCGTTTTGATGCAGGATTTCACCGGTGTTCCGGCAGTTGTTGACCTTGCGGCCATGCGCGACGGGATTGTTGCCCTTGGCGGTGACGCCCAGCAGATCAACCCGCTGAACCCTGTTGATCTGGTTATCGACCACTCTGTTATGATTGATGAATTTGGCAACCCGCGCGCATTCCAAATGAACGTGGACCGTGAATATGAACGCAATATGGAACGGTATACGTTCCTTAAGTGGGGCCAGTCTGCGTTCAACAACTTCCGCGTGGTGCCTCCGGGGACGGGCATTTGCCACCAAGTGAATCTGGAATATCTGGCCAAAACCGTGTGGTCCGACACCGATCAGAACGGCGCGATGGTTGCCTATCCGGACACGCTTGTCGGCACCGACAGCCACACGACCATGGTCAACGGCGCGGCCGTTCTGGGCTGGGGTGTTGGCGGCATTGAAGC
>CAYPVL010000114.1:8186-8584 GCA_964414165.1 uncultured Cognatiyoonia sp. | reverse complement strand
TCTACGGTCAGATGAACGAGCCTCCCGGTGCGCGTATGCGTATTGCTTTGACTGGTTTGACACTGGCCGAGCAGTTCCGCGATGAATCCGGTTCCGACGTTCTGTTCTTCGTCGACAACATCTTCCGCTTTACACAAGCCGGTTCCGAGGTGTCCGCTTTGCTTGGTCGTATTCCTTCTGCGGTGGGCTACCAGCCGACACTGGCCACAGAAATGGGCCAGATGCAGGAACGGATTACATCCACAAAGAACGGCTCGATCACGTCTGTTCAGGCGATCTACGTGCCTGCGGATGACTTGACCGACCCGGCACCAGCGACATCATTTGCGCACTTGGATGCGACAACGGTTCTGAACCGTGCGATTTCCGAAAAAGGGATCTACCCTGCGGTTGACCCG
>CAYPVL010000114.1:0-8176 GCA_964414165.1 uncultured Cognatiyoonia sp. | reverse complement strand
ACTATAAGGTCGCCACCGACGTGCAGCAGGTTTTGCAGCGCTACAAATCCTTGCATGACATCCTCGCCATTCTGGGCATGGACGAACTGTCGGAAGAGGACAAACTTGCCGTGGCCCGTGCCCGTAAGATTGAACGCTTCCTGAGCCAGCCGTTTGACGTGGCGAAGGTCTTTACCGGTTCTGACGGTGTGCAGGTGCCTCTTGAGGACACCATCGCATCCTTCAAAGCGGTTGTGGCTGGTGAGTATGACCACCTGCCCGAAGGCGCCTTCTACATGGTTGGCGGCATCGAGGAAGTGAAAGCCAAAGCGCAGAAAATGGCAGCCGACGCAGCCTAAGGAGACGCCGACATGGCAAACCTACAATTCGATCTGGTCTCGCCCGAACGCCGCTTGGCGTCGGTCGAGGCGACCGAGGTGCACATCCCCGGAGCCGATGGCGACATGACGGCGATGGCCGGTCATGCGCCCACGATCACAACCTTGCGCCCCGGCGTCTTGGCTGTGGCGCATAGTGGTGGCACGGATGAATATGTGGTGTCCGGCGGCTTCGCCGAGATCACAGCGACGGGCGTGTCCGTTCTGGCCGAAAGCGCACTCCCCAAAGCGGAAGTGACGCAGGAAGCCTATGACGCGATGCTGGCCGAGGCGCGCGATGCGCTGAACAACGCCAAGCAAGTGTTCGAGAATGAGCCGGGCCCTGTTGATGACGCCGCTAAACTCATGGCCGATATGGTCGCGATTGGCGGGCACATCGGGCTGACTGCGAAAGATTAAGCGGGCCTCACGGTCTGACTTGAAAGCCCCGCTTTTTGCGGGGCTTTTTCGTTTGTGGGAAGAGCGCACGACCAACGCCCTTGAACCCGGCGGGCGTGCGGCCTTGCGTTGGTTTGATCGTTACAAGAGCAAAGGCTTAAATCGACCATGGCCGCCATTTTTTTTAGGTACATTGATTGCACAATTCACAGTGAGGCGCGGAGCGTTTCCCAAGCGCTTCGTTTCACCTCCAGCTTGTGCAAAACACCGCACTCCGTCACCCCTCTGAACTTCAAACTCCACCACCTGAACCTTTGCTCCACCAACCTGCCCTATTCAGACTGGGGCAGCGATGCGATCAAAGGCTGGCATCAGCTGGTAAAGACGGGCGCATAGCAAGCTTTCCCCATTCGGCCCAATCCGCGCCCAACTCTGTCCTTATTGTTCTGTTATTCACAACAATAACGCGTTTTGCGGCGCAGTGTTGAACAAGCGTGGATTGTGAAAATGGTGGCAAATTATGACCCGCGACAGCCTGACATTACGCAGATTGATAGAGGGCTACCCGATTAAATCTGTTGAAAATCAGCAACAAGACCGCAATCCGAACGTGTGGAATTAACCTCTTCAAACGCATGATACGCTAAAAGCGTTTCAGTACATTGCTTCAAAGGATTTTAGGAAGATAGATGCGCAAGATTGACAGCCATTTGCTTGGGATTGACCAAGGTGACGTTGTCCTGTTTTCGGACTTTGAGCACGACGGACAGATGTGGAGCGGGGATGGCCCGCGCAAGATCGTCACACCGGTCGCATTTTCAGAAAGCTATGCCAGCACACCTGCGGTGACGGTGTCAATTTCCATGTGGGACATGTCGAACGAGACTTTCGCCCGCGCCGATGTGCAGGCCATGGATGTAACGGCAAGCGGTTTCAACATTGTCTTTCGGACGTGGGGCGACACAAAAGTCGCCCGCGCGCGGGTGGCGTGGCAGTCAATCGGGGCGATGAAGGCCGAGGACGCGTGGGAGCTTTAAGACGCGGTACATCATGCATGTCCCGGCGCGTGCGTAACCTACCCCCGATACGTCCCCTCATAAATCGGGGCCAATGTCTTGTGATTGAACAACGACGACACTGACGTCCCGTTCCACGTATTCAGGATCGCTTGGGCAAACACTGGGGCGGTGCCGACGATGCGGATGTTCGCACAATCCTTGATCGCGTCAGTGGGTTCAATCGTGTCGGTGATCACAAGGTTCTTCATCACCGATTTGCTGACCCGGTCCACAGCAGGGCCAGACAAGACACCGTGGGTGATATAGGCGTGAACCTCTTTGGCCCCATGTTCAATCAGCACTTCGGCGGCTTTGCACAGCGTCCCGGCGGTATCGACAATATCATCCACGATCAGGCAGGTGCGGTCCTTCACATCGCCAATCACCGTCATTTCGGCCACTTCACCGGGTTTGCCGCGGCGTTTGTCCACGATGGACAGCGGCGCGTTGATCCGCTGTGCCAGATCACGGGCGCGGGCGACGCCGCCCACGTCAGGTGAGACGACCATGACGTCTTCCATCTGGTCTTTAAAGTGATGCATCACATCCAGCGCAAAGACGGGTGAAGCATAAAGATTATCCACCGGAATATCGAAAAAACCCTGAATTTGCGTGGCGTGCAAATCCAGGGTCAGGATACGTTCGATACCGGCTTCGACCAGCATATTGGCGACCAGCTTGGCCGTAATTGGCGTGCGCGCCTTTGAGCGGCGGTCTTGGCGGGCATAGCCAAAGTAGGGGATCACAGCCGTGATGCGCGCCGCAGAGGACCGGCGCAGGGCATCGGCGATAATCAACAGCTCCATCAGGTTGTCATTGGCCGGGTTGGACGTGGGCTGGATCATATACATATCCTCGCCGCGCACGTTCTCGAAGACCTCGACGAAAATTTCGCCGTCGTTGAACCGCTCGACCCGCGCATCCACAAGACCAACATCCATCCCGCGATGCATCGACATGCGCCGGGCCACAGCCTCGGCCAAGGGACGGTTTGCATTACCAGCGATCAGCTTGGGTTCATTCGCAGTCGGCATATCGGGGGCATTCCTGTGGCAGTTGGCGCAAGCAGCACGTAACAGAATCGTGCCGTTGACACGGCCTAGCACACCGTTAACGTCCCGCAAAGAATTGTAGCGGCAAGGAGCCAAACGAATGCCCCATATCGACTATTACTTTGCGACGATCAGCCCCTTCACCTACCTTGTCGGGACGCGTCTGGCCGAAATTGCGGCCAAGCACGGGGCGACGATGACCTATAAGCCGCTCGACATCATGGGGTTGTTCGGGCGCACGGGCGGCACGCCGCCCAAAGACCGCCACATCAACCGGCAGGAATACCGCCTGCAAGACATGCGCCGCCGGGCCGCCCGTCTGGACATGCCCTTGAACCTGAAACCTGCGCATTGGCCGACGAATATGGCCCCGTCAGGTTATGCGATTATCGCAGCACAGAAAGCAGGCGGCGGCGATCTGGGCAAACTGGTGGCCGAACTGACCAAAGCCTGCTGGGCCGGCGAGAAGGACATTGCCCAAGACGACGTGATCCGCGCCTGCCTTGAAGAGGCTGGCTTTGACGGCGATCTGGTCGATAAGGGAATGCTGGCCAGCGCCGAGGAATATGCGCACAACCTTGAAGACGCGGTCAACGCCGGGGCCTTCGGTGCGCCATTCTTTATCGTCGATAGCGGAGAGCGGTTCTGGGGCGAAGACCGCCTTGACGATCTGGACGCGCACCTCGCCGGGAAACTGTGACGCCATTCACGAAAGACGTCGGGCAGGGGGGCACACCCGCCCTTCTGCTACACTGCGCACTGGCCGCGCATCAGGCAATCCTGCCTTTGGCAATAAAGCTGCCGGGGCTTATGGCGACCTGTATGGATCTGCTCGGCCACGGTGCCTCGCCCACGCCCGATGGACCAAACGACCTTGAGGCCAACGCGGCGGCTGCAGCAACAGTCTGGCAAGGACCCGGCTGGGTGATCGGGCATTCCTATGGGGCGGTGGTGGCCTTGCGCTTTGCGGCAAACCACCCCGAAAAGGTCACCCGGCTGATCCTGATTGAACCCGTTCTCTTCGCGGCCGCTGGCAAGGGCACCGGGGCGGCGCAATTCGCAAAGGACTTCGCGCCCATCGGCGCAGCTTTTGATGCGGGCGACATGGAAAGCGCCGCCCAACACTTCATGGGCCTTTGGGGGGACGGGACACCTTGGGCCAAGGTGCCCGCGCCAGTGCGGGCCTACGCGACCGCGCGCATGGGATTCATCGCCGAAAGTGCGGCAGACCTAGAGGGCGACCAAACCGGCCTCTGTGCGGCTGGCGCGCTGGAAGGCCTCGACTGTCCTGTGACCCTAATCCGGGGAAGCGAAACGCACCCAATCATCGCAGACATCCACGACGCTCTGGAAACGCGGCTGCCCCAAGCGCGCCAACATGTCATCAAGGGGGCAGGGCATATGGCACCGATCAGCCACATCGATGCGGTAACCGAAGCTATCCTATCCGACACGTCCCGGACTTGATCCGGGACATCCTTCACCTGCCGCCCAGCAGTAGGAAATTCAGCACCAAGCCCAGCCAGAGGTCCCGGATCAAGCCCGGGACGCGGACTACCCTTGCATCAACGCCAAAAACTGATCAACGCCACCCTCAGTCATCGACCAATCACACACCAGCCGCCCGGTAAGTACGGCACCCGGATCACCTACAGCCACATCACCATCCTCGACATAATACACCGCTCCGCCACCCTGCAGCTTTTGATGCAAGCCACGCGGAGCCTCAAAGAAAATCATATTCGCATCGCGCCCAAAGGGCAGATGCACGTCGTTGCGCGGGGCGAGGCCTGCTTCAAGCCGAGCAGCAGAGCCATTCGCACGCCCCGCCAGATCAAGCCAAAGATCATCCAACAGATAGGCCTTCATCTGTGCGGACAGATAACGATGTTTGGAAAACAAATGCGCTCCGCGCTTGCGACGCAATTCAAATTCCTGGGTCTTAGCTGGGTCAAACATGATGCAAGCCTCGGCCCCCATCAGCCCGTTCTTCGTGCCACCAAAACTCACCGCGTCAATCCCGGCCTTCCATGTCATCTCGGCCGCAGAACAGCCTAAAGCAACCAGCGCATTGGCAAAGCGAGCGCCGTCCATATGGACCTGCAAACCATGGGCATGGGCGATATTGGTCAACGCGCGGATTTCATCCAAAGAATAGACGGTCCCGCGTTCGCTCACCTGCGTGATCGACACGGGGCCACGCTGGGGCCCGTGCACACCGCGATTGCCCTCGGCCAAAATCGCAGCCTCAAGGGCCTCCGGGGTCATCTTTGCGTTCTCATCACCCACAAGGGTCAGCTTGGCCCCGGTGTAGAACTCGGGTGCATTACACTCATCGCAATTGATATGGGACATCTTCGTGCAAAAGACGGTCTCCCATGGGGCGGTCATCGTGCCAAGCAGCAAGACGTTCGCAGCCGTGCCTGTGGCGGCCAGATGCACCATCGCCTCTGGCGCCTCAAAAATGTCGCGCAGCATGGCGCGCACCTCGTCCATTTCCGTGTCAGCGCCATAGCCCATGGCATAGCCAGCGTTGGCCGCAACCAGCGCCTCAAGCGCTTTGGGATGGGCGGGGCCCGCGTTGTCGGATGCAAAGAACATATTAAAGCGGCTCCTCAATAATGTGGTCTTCCCAGTCGTCTTCATCGACCTCAAATTCCGGGATCGTCATGCCCTGCACGCTGACGCCCGCACGATGCACCGACGCAGGATCGCCCGACACAAGCGGATGCCAGTCAAACAAGGGGCGACCTTCGGACAGCAGGCGATACGCGCAGGTCTGTGGCAACCAATACATGTTTTCTTTTAGGGTCTTCGGGGTCAGCACGATACATTCGGGCACGAATTGATGGCGGATGGAATACTGGCTGCACAGACAGCTTTGATCATCCAAAAGGCGGCAGGCGATGCGGGTCATCTCAACTTCGCCCGTCTCGTCATCCTCAAGCTTGTTCAGGCAGCATTTACCGCAGCCATCACAAAGCGCCTCCCATTCTTTTTGGGTCATCGCAGACAGGGATTTCTTTTCCCAGAATTTACCAAGGCCCGCACGGTCAATCTCAGACATCTGAAAGGATATCCCGTGCTTGCGCGCAGTCTGTATCCATCTGCGCAATCAACGCATCCAACCCATCAAACTTGAGTTCTGGGCGCAAAAATTCCACCAAAGCGATGGATATTTGACTTCCGTAAAGATCGCCTTTGAAGTCAAAAATGAATGTCTCGCAATTCGGAACATTCTCACCAAACATCGGGCGCACCCCGATGGAAGCGGCCCCAAGATAGCTGCCCTGATGCGGCCCATCCAAGACATCCGCCTTCACAGCATAGACGCCAAACTTTGGTGGATGCAGTCCGCTGATTGACATATTCGCTGTTGGATAGCCCAATTCGCGCCCGCGCTGATCGCCCCTGATCACAGCGCCCTCAATCCGGTGCCAATGCCCCAGCATATCCGCCGCATCACGCGGGCGGCCTTCGGTCAGGGCCGTGCGGATGGCGGTAGAGCTGATGGCCGTGTCGCCGATATTCTTAATCTCGGCGATGGTGACGCCAAAGCCCATCTCTGCGCCGAAGGCTTGCAGGTCATCCACGGTGCCCGCGCGCCCTTTGCCAAAGCAGAAATCAGCACCCACAACCACATGGGCAAGGCCTAGTCGGTCGGCGATGACCTCTTGCGCGAACGCACGCGGGCTCAGGGCAGCAAGGGATGCATTAAAGGGCACCTCGTACATCTTTTCTACACCCAGCTTTTCCATGCGGCTTGCCTTTGCATCTGCATTCATCAGGCGGAAGGGGGCAAGATCAGGGGCGAAATAGCTGCGCGGATGCGGCTCGAACGTCATGATCCCAAGGGGGGCGTTCGCGGTAGTCGCGGCCTTGCGGGTCAGGTCAATCACAGCGCGATGGCCCAGATGCACCCCGTCGAAATTGCCAATCGCCGCAGCCGCGCCGCGGTCGCTTGGATCAATGAAAAGTGTGTCTCGGATGATGCGCATGTGCTTCGGTAGCAAGGCCACCGACGCGGCGCAAGGTCAGTCGAACTTACCCGATGGGGCCAGCACTGTCGCCTCGCCGATCAGGACCTTTTTACCATCGACCAAGCAGCGCGTTTCCAGGGTCACGCGGCGGCGGGCATAGTCGATATCGGTCACTTCGACCTCGGCGCGGACCATGTCGCCGGGGCGCACGGGGGCAAGGAATTTCAGGGACTGACCAAGGTACACGCTGCCATGGCCGGGAAGCTGCTCTCCGATGACCGCAGACACAAGACCAGCGGTCAGCATCCCATGGGCAATACGCCCGCCAAAGATGGTATCTTGGGCATAATCCTCATCCAGATGCACCGGATTGCGGTCGGTTGAGACTTCGGCAAACAGCTCAATATCACGGTCGGTCACAACCTTTTGGACGTGACGGATCATGCCGATTTCAATGTCTTCGATGACAATCGTGCCGCGGGGTGCGTTGTCAAGCATTGGGTGCTCCGTTGCGTAATAAAAAACCTATAAATATATCATATAGGTAATTTTATTACTTTGCAACCGCAGTATCTGATCAGCGCAAAAACCCAATTGCATATGTCGTACTGGTCATTTCGCTTTGTAAATAAGATGTTAACTGTTCGGGGTTAGGCTGATCAGCTGTCCCTGTTTCCTCACGGGCCAGACCGCCGGTGATGAACAACGTATCAAGGTCCTCTTGCTGACCGCCAAGGATATCGGTGCCGATTCCGTCGCCGATGCAGATGATGCGGGGATCATCGGGGGCGTTGTCCAAGGCGGCAAGGCGGCGGCGGGCAAGGTCGTAGATAGGCGGATGGGGCTTGCCGAAGTACAGGCTTTCGCCGCCCATGTCGGTGTATAGCTGCGCCAAAGCTCCCGCGCACCATTCCCGCACCTCGCCGCGATCCACGATGATATCGGGGTTGGCACAGAGGAGTTTGAGGCCTTTTTCCTTTGCGAAAAGGAACTCGGGGCGGTTTACATCCGGGTCGGCCATTGGGTCGAAGGGGCCGCAGCAGACGATGCCTTCCGCTTGATCAAGCGGGACTTTCTGGATGGCGACGGGGTCTTGGATCAGCTTCAAAGGTTTGAAGAAATCATCGTCGCGGGGGCTTTCGCCCATGAACCAGATTTTGCTTCCCACTGCTCCCAAATACATCGCCGCGCGGGCGCTGTCGCCAGAGGTGGCGATGGCGTCCCATGCATCCTCAGGAATGCCGAACCCGGCGATTTGGGTGGCGACAGAATCCGACGGGCGGGGGGTGTTGGTGACTAGAACGACGATGCCGCCGCGCGCGCGGTAGGCT
>CAYPVL010000113.1:0-8795 GCA_964414165.1 uncultured Cognatiyoonia sp. | reverse complement strand
GGTCGAAGGCGGCTACACCAAAGGGCCGGATGGCGCGCAATCCTCGATCTTTGATGCCGCGATGGCGCATCAGGAAGCAGGCACACCGCTTGTGATCTTTGCAGGTGAACAATACGGGGCCGGATCGTCACGCGACTGGGCGGCAAAAGGCACAGCCCTGCTTGGGGTCAAAGCCGTGATTGCCGAAAGCTTTGAGCGTATTCACCGCTCCAACCTTGTTGGCATGGGCGTTGTTCCCTTTGAATTCACCGGCGGCGACAGCCGCACATCGCTTGGTCTGACCGGTGATGAGATGGTGACAATCAAAGGGCTGGACGCCGTACAGCCGCTGCAAGACATGACGGCGACGATCACCTATCCAAATGGCGACACCAAGGACATCACCGTCAAATGCCGGATCGATACAGCCGTCGAAATTGAATACATCGAAAACGGTGGCGTGCTGCATTATGTGCTGCGCAACTTGGCCAAAGCGGCCTAAGTTACTGGTCTATCAGTTTGAAAGGGGCCGCAGTTTCTGCGGCCCCTTTTCATTTGGCGCATAGAATGATCGCGAAGCCCCCTCACTTTCGCCACGAAGCTGGATGACGTTTGGATTAACGCAGCCTCTCGAAAGCCCGCACCATGGACCCGCACGCCAAAGTTCTGACGGTCTGGATCGCCTATGCCATCGGTATTGTCGTCACAGGCACGCCCTTCACGGGGGTGATCATGGCATATGTCTGCCGCAACACGAATGATCAACCCGGTGTCGCGGGGCATAACGCGATGCAGATCAAGGCGTTCTGGTACGGCTTTGGGGGCTGGATCATCGCAATCGCCATCATGGCAGGCGGGGTCTCAATGACCGCAAGGGACACGTCAGCAACCGACGAAGGCCTTGTCATTGGCGGATTGCTCCTGATCATCGGCATTCTCTTCGCAATCGTCGTCCAGATCGCTTTCACCGTCTTCAGTATCGTCGGCATCGTGCGCGCGGCGAAAAAGACGAACTGGCCCGGTGCCCAGATTGGTCAAAACCCAGCGGCCGTGTTCGGCTAAAGCCCTTCGGCCTCTTTCAGCATCGGCAGGAACCGCTGTTCATAATCTGACCCGACCAGCGGCCCGATAAAGCGGTTCAGCACGGTGCCATCGGGCCCGATGATGAATGTCTCGGGCGGGGCGGTTACGCCCCAGTCAATCGCAGTGCGCGCGCGCGGATCAAAGCCTGTGGCAAAGAACGGATTGCCGTCGTCCTCCAAATACTTGGCCGCATCATCTGCCGCATCGCGAAAGTTCAAACCTGCCACGCGGTAACCCTGTTCCTGCAAAGCCAAAAGCGTCGGATGCTCGGCCCGGCATGGCGGGCACCAGCTGGCCCAGAAGTTCACGATTGTGATTTCCCCGGCGGCCAGGTCCTCCATCGTGATCTGCTGGGTCCCCGGCACGGCCTCAACCGGCACCGAAGGTGCCGCCTGACCCACGATGGTTGAGGGAATTTCACCCGCATTGTCGCGAAACATCCCCGCAAAGAACAAACCAGCAAGCCCTGCAAAGACCAGCGGCGGCAGAACCATCAGAACCGGAATTCTAGCCATTCTCAACCTCATCCAGTGCCTTCTTGGCCCGCCGCGACCGATTCCAAACCATCAACACAAGCAGCACCAAAAGCGCGATACTGATCCCATAGGCCGTCAGCACCTCGGTTGCGTATTTTCCAAGCTCGGGCATCATGACTTTCGTGCATGCAACGCCCGCGTCCGGCGCAGGCGAATTTCTGTGCGTGTCCCGATCAGCACCAAGGCGATGAAAAGCAACGTGAATCCGGCGAGGGATACGAGCAGCGGGATGTAAAATACATCTGCCACATTTTCTTCTTTATCCAGCGACAGGGACGCGCCTTGGTGCAGCCCTTGGTTCCAGAAATTCACCGCATAGCGCGACAGAAACGCAAAGACCGATCCGACGATGGCGAACACGCTGGTCAGGTCGGCGGCGGTATCAGGGTCTTCAATCGCAGCCCACAGCGCCAGATAGGCAAGGTAAAACACAAACAGGATCAGGAACGACGTCAAGCGCGGATCCCACGCCCAATAGGTCCCCCACATCGGGCTGCCCCAGATCGCACCGGTCGCAAGGGCGATCACCGTCATCGTCACCCCCACCGGGGCTGCTGCCTTGGCCGCAAGCGCCGATACATGGTGGCGCCGCACCAGCCAGATGATCGAAGCGACGACCATCATGAACCACGCGTTGATCGCAAGAAAGGCCGAAGGTACATGTAGATAAATGATCTTCACCGTCGACCCTTGCCGGAAATCATCGGGTGTAAAGAAGAAGCCCCAGATCAGCCCGACCACGATGCAAAGCGCCGCCAGCCCGGCGACCCAAGGCACAACAGGGGCCGTCCAATCAAGGAACTTTTTCGGATTTGCATATTCCCAAAGTGACATGGTCTTCATCTATCCCGGCGCGTGCCGCCCCTCAATCCCTGATCACCGTAGATTGATGCGCAATGTGGCCGCAGTCGCAAAGGGCATAAGCGCCAGCACCCCGGCTGTGATCCCGGCCAGCATCACCAGCGGCGTGGTCGCATCCAACCCTTCTGCGCCGCGCCGTACCGCCTCGGCCCCGAAAATCAGCGTCGGCACATAAAGCGGCAGCACAAGCAGCGACAACAAAAGCCCGCCACGGCGCAGCCCAATCGTCAGCCCTGCCCCGAAGGTGCCGATCATCGACAATGCAGGTGTTCCGATGGCCAGCGAAAGGAACAGATACCAATAGGCGCTTGGGGCAAGGTGCAACAGAAACCCGAACGCCGGGGCCGCAAGTGTCAGCGGCAGGCCCGTGGTCAGCCAATGCGCAAGCGCCTTGATCAACGCCGTACCCTCAAGCGGCAGCGGGGCCGTGGCAAGCAAGGCCAAAGACCCATCCTCATAATCCAGCGCAAAGATCCGATCCAGCGATAGAAGTGCGGCCAGCAACGCCGCCACCCACAAGATGCCCGGCGCGATCTGGCTGAGCAGTTCCCGCTCTGGCCCGACGCCGAAGGGGACAAGGATCACGACGATCAAAAAGAACGCAAGGCCAAGCCCAAAGCCGCCCCCGGCCCGGATCGCAAGGCGCAAATCACGGACCAGAAGGGCAATCACAGGAAGGCCTCATCCGTGCCGCCCACCGCGTCCGCCTTGGCCACAAATGGTGTGAGGTCCAATTCAGGCGCATCAATGCCAAGGTCGATATGGGTCGCGATCACCGCGATCCCGCCGCCCGCCAGATGCCGATCGCGCAACCAGTCAGCAAACAGCTTCACCGAAAAGCGGTCAAGCGACACGGTCGGCTCATCCAGAAACAAAACCCGGCGCTTGATCACGCCAAGGCGCGCCAGTCCAAGGCGGCGCTTCTGACCCGCTGACAATGTGCCCGCAAGCCGCCCCTTCAGATCAGCCAGATCGAATGATTTATAGACCGTATCCGGCACCGGCTGCCCGTAGACATCAGCCCAAAAGGTCAGATTTTCAACGACGCTTAGCGCGGTTTTGGTGCCATCGGCGTGGCTGGCATAGGCGCTGTCTTCCGCCCCGCTTACCTGCCCGGCCAGCGGCGGCTGCAATCCAGCAAGCGTGCGCAAAAGCGTGGTCTTGCCCACGCCATTGGGCCCGCGCAGGATCAGCGCCGCACCGTCAGCCACCTCAAAAGAGACACCCGACAAGACGGGCACACCACTCCGCGCGATATCAAGGGACTGAACGGAAACTGTCATGGCGCAATGGGTAGCGTGATCATCAAAGCAAGAAAAGGCATTTGACCATAAGCGCCGTTCCACGTCTTTCTTTGTCCAATAAAACTTCCCCCGGAGGGTCCGCACGCACAACACGCGCAGGCTTCAAACAGGCAACAATGCCAGCCCAACCCGGCGCCCTTCGGACAATAGCACATTAAACGTGCGGCAAGCAGCGGGCGAGGCCATCACTTCGACGCCAATCCCCGCATCCTCAACCAACGTGCGGAACGCGGCAGGCGCATGGGCAATCTCGGCCCCGGTGCCGACGAACAAAACGTCGATATCAGCCGCCGCTGCAACAATCGCCAAAGTGTCTGCGTAGCCACCCCAAGATCCGATGCCCGCAGGCAAGATCGTGATCGCCCCCTCAACTTTTTCGCCACCAATGCGAAAGAAGCCCGGCCCATAGCCGTCAATGGGTTTGGACCCATCATATTGGATTTCGGTCAGGCGCATCAGGCGTCGATATTTGCGTATTGGCCGCCGGCTGTCGGGGTCTTCTTGGTCCAGTCGCGCTTGACGCCCAACACCAGCAGGATGGCTGTGGCTACAAAGATCGACGAATAGGTCCCGATAAAGACACCCCACATCATCGCAAAGACAAAGCCCCGGATCACATCACCGCCCAGAATGAATAGCGACAACAGCGCAAGCATTGTGGTGACCGAGGTCATCAATGTGCGCGACAGTGTTTCATTGATCGACAGGTTCAGCACGTCTTTCAGCGCCTTCTGCTTATACTTGCGCAAGTTTTCCCGGACACGGTCAAAGACGATCACGGTGTCATTAATCGAATAGCCCACGATGGTCAGAAGGGCCGCAATGATGGCCAGATCAAACTTGATCTGAAGTTCCGAAAAGATGCCGATGGTCAGCACCACGTCATGTACCAAGGCCAGCACCGCCCCAAGCGCGAACTGCCACTCAAAGCGCAACCAGATGTAGATCAGGATTGCGGCGACGGCCAAAGACACCGCCAGAACCGCCGATTGGATCAATTCGCCCGACACTTTTGGGCCAACGGAGTCCGTCGACATGATCTGCAAAGTGGGAGATGTCGCAACCAGCGCCGCCTCGACCTGCTCAAGCACTTCGACCGATACACTCTCCTGCCCCTCTTGGGCCTGAATCCGGATCATGGCGACGTGTTGATCCGCGTCAAACGTCGGATCAAACACTTCGGTGATGGACACATCGCCCAATTCCAGCGGATCAATCGCCGCACGGTAGGCTGCTATATCTACGGGCGTCTCGGCTTGGGTGCGCACCGTGGTGCCCCCTTGGAAATCAATCCCGAAGTTCAACCCTTGATAAAGGAAGGACGCGAAGGCGATGATCACCATCGTCGCCGAAATCCCCAGCCAGATCTTGGCGCGGTTGAAAAAGTCGATTGCGGTGTTGGCTTTGACAAGACGAAGACGCATATCAGATCTCGATTGTTTTGGGGCGGCGTCTGGCGAACCAGGCGACAATGATGGCGCGGGTGACGAAAAGCGCTGTAAAGACGGATGTCATGATCCCGAACATCAGCGTCCATGCAAAGCCCTGCACCGGGCCAGAGCCGACAAGAAGCAGGATCACCGCCGTAATGAACGTGGTCACGTTCGCATCCACGATGGACGACATGGCCTTTTCATAACCCAGTTCAATCGCGCGGGCCGGGCCTTTGGCAGATTTGAGTTCTTCGCGTATCCGCTCGAAAACGATCACATTGGCGTCTACCGCCATCCCGATGGTCAAGACGATCCCGGCAATTCCCGGCAAGGTCAGCGTAATGCCGATGGCCGACAAAAGCCCGAACAACAGCCCGACGTTGACGACCAAGGCGACGTTCGCGAACAGACCGAACAGACCATAGGACAGGAACATATAGATCAGGATCGCGATCCCGGCGACGATGCAGGCTATGGTCCCTGCATCAATACTGTCTTGGCCCAGTTCCGGGCCGACAGTGCGCTCTTCAAGGAACGTCAGTTCTGCAGGCAAGGCACCTGCGCGCAGAAGCACCGCCAACTGACCCGCTTCTTCAAGCGTGAAGTTCCCTGTAATCTGTCCAGACCCACCCGCGATGTGGCTTTGAATGACTGGGGCAGATACGACCTCTCCGTCTAGCACAATCGCAAAAAGCTGGCCCACGTTTTCAAGGGTATAGTCGCCGAACTTGCGCGCACCCGACACGTTAAAGCGGAACATGACCGCTGGCTGGTTGTTCTGGTCCAGCCCCGGCTGGGCATCGACAAGTTCCTCGCCGCTAACGACCGGAAGAGTTTCGAGGATGTAGAACGTTGTTGGCGGAGCGTCGTTTTCAGTGAGTTCGGGCAGAATTTCATTTCCAACTCCAGCTGGTCCTTCGTCAGAACCTACCTCTCTAACAACCGGCTGGAACGTCAGCTTGGCAGTCGTTCCGATCAACGCTTTCAGCTCCGCCGCCGACCCGATGCCCGGCACCTGAATAAGCACGCGGCGTTCACCCTGACGCTGGATCGTTGGTTCGCGCGTGCCGGCTTCATCGATACGGTTGCGCACGATTTCAAGGGTTTGGGCCATCGTGCGTTCGATGATGGCTTCTTTTTCACTGTCCGAGAACTGGACCGTGAAGGTCGTGCCTTCGTTCGACACCTCAATGTCCGTCGACCCGACGCCTGTGAGAGAAACGACAGGTTCAGCCAAACCTCGCAGCAACGTCGTGGCGCGTTCAATCCCGTCAGAATTCCCGATGGTAAAGCGCAAGATATCCGCCGGGGCCGTGTCGTCCTGACGCACAAACCCGATCGTATTGCCCTCTGCGCGCAGCGTATCACGCACTTCGGGCCATGTGGCCTCCATCAGCGACTCGTAAACTTGTTCAACCTGCACTTCAGCCAGCAAATGCGCCCCGCCGCGCAGATCAAGGCCAAGGTTCACAAGGCCCGATGGCAGAAACGACGGCCAGCTTGTATCCTCGACCCCGGCGACAACCGCGTCATTATGCGCCTCGACCCGCTCGTAAAAGGCATTTGGCATCGCCCAGAGAAGCCCCAAGGCGACGGTCAGCCAGATCGCGACCATCTTGCCCGGCGTAAAGTTCATCATGTCGGTGCCCCCTTTGGGATCTTATTTTGCTGGCTCGGTCTTGTTCATTACCGTGGCGATGGTCGAGCGGACAACGCGGACGGTGACGCCTTTGGCAATCTCGACCTCAACTTCGGATTCAGTGTCCTTGACCTTGGTCACTTTGCCAATCACGCCGCCTTGGGTCACGATCTGATCACCCCGGCGCAAAGCCGCAACCATGGCCTGATGTTCCTTCAGCTTCTTTTGCTGCGGACGGATCAGCAGGAAGTACATGATCCCGAAGATCAAAATCAGTGGAATAATGGATTCAATGCCCTGCATGGTCGGCCCTTTTGTTATGTCCTGGGAAAGCCCAGGGGAAAGTCGCGGCACATTAGGCGCGGTTGCACTGAATGGCAACCGAATGCGCGTGCCAAACACCACTTCCCTTATGCGCGATATGGGGGATATGGTAAGGGATGTTCCGGCTTTCAATTCTTGCGGCATATTTCCTTTGCGCAGTGTCGCTTACTGTCACAGCTGTCGTTGCCCAAGATCGCCTGATTTCGCCGCAGGAACAGCCCACTTGGAACGCGGTTGGACGCCTGATCGAAGGCGATATCGATACCGAATTTGGCTGCACCGCCACGCTGATCGCCCCTGATCTGATCCTGACGGCGGCACATTGCGTGCCCTTGGGCGGGGCTGACCTAAGCGCGTTTATTTTTGTGGCTGGCTGGAACCGTGGGGATTATGCGGCCATATCAGCGATCAGTGAGGCGCATATTCACCCCGAAAAAACACCCGGGCCCCTGTCTTATGACAGCGTCTATGCAGATATCGCCATTCTGCGCCTGTCAGAACCCCTGAGCGTTCCGCCCATGCCCGTTGGAAACCTGCCGGACAGGGATATTCCGCTGGCAATCCTTGGCTATCGCAACACCACCAATCAGGCCGCAACGCTGCAAATGCGCTGTGACCACACCCGCTTTCGCACCAGTGTCGTCGCTGTGGCCTGTCCGGTTCATGGGGGCAATTCAGGATCGCCGCTTGTGGACATGACGCCCCTTGGCCCGCGGATTGTCAGCGTGATTTCGGCCAAATGGGGCAGTGGCGCGCTTGCGGTGCGCCCGCAAGATTGGATGGCTGACCTGATCCCCAATCTCCCCTCTTCAAATTCGGATTGAAAGGCGGCATATGTCTGCCAGCCCGCTTGAAAAGGATCAAAGCCATGCATGATATTCGCGCCATCCGTGACACCCCCGCTGCATTCGATGCAGCCCTGT
Source organism: uncultured Cognatiyoonia sp. (assembly GCA_964414165.1). Taxonomy (GTDB): domain Bacteria; phylum Pseudomonadota; class Alphaproteobacteria; order Rhodobacterales; family Rhodobacteraceae; genus Cognatiyoonia. Next base: position 713 of record CAYPVL010000113.1, on the reverse strand, counting down.
CGCGCCGGGGCCTTGATGCTATGTCGGATGCGATTCTGGCACTTGATGGTGAGCGGCGCAGCGCCATCGCTGCAGCCGAGGCCGCGCAGGCCGAAGCCAACAAAGCCGCCAAAGACGTCGGCGCGGCCAAGGGGCGCGGAGATGAAGCTGAATTCGAACGCCTGCGCGCACTGGTCGCCGCAAAGAAGGCCGAAATCGGTGAAATGAACGAAGCGGCCAAGGCGCTGGATGAAAAGCTGAACCAGATGCTTGCCGAAATCCCGAACCTTCCGGCTGATGATGTGCCCGATGGCGCAGATGAAGATGACAACATCGAAGTCAACCGCTGGGGCACCCCGCGCGACATTAAGGACGCCAAAGAACACTTTGAAATCACAAGCGTTCAATCTGCATTCGATTTTGAAACCGCAGGCAAAACATCCGGCAGCCGCTTTGTGTTTATGCACGGCGCTGTCGCCCGTGTTCACCGTGCGCTGGCCCAGTTCATGCTGGATGTACACACAGAAGAAAACGGGCTGACCGAAGTGTCCCCGCCCGTCCTTGTCCGCGATGACGCGATGTATGGCACCGATAAGCTGCCGAAGTTTGCCGAGGATAGCTATCAGACGACAAACGGGTGGTGGCTCATTTCCACCTCTGAAATTTCGCTGACATACACGGTCGCAGGCGACACATTGGACGCAGCCGACCTGCCCCGTCGCATGACCGCGCAC
>CAYPVL010000112.1:0-8829 GCA_964414165.1 uncultured Cognatiyoonia sp. | reverse complement strand
GTGGAAGAGGTGCTTTATCCCGCCCTTGAGGATTTTGAGCTGGACCTTGTGATCGGCGAAGGGCCTGCGGCCCGCACCGTGCGCATCGAATTGCAGCCTTTCACGCTGGTCGGGGCGACGACGCGCATGGGTTTACTTACGACGCCTTTGCGCGACCGTTTCGGCATCCCGACCCGGCTTGAGTTTTACGACGTGGATGAGTTGCACCAGATCGTCACCCGTGGTGCGCGGTTGATGGGTACACCTGCTGATCCTGATGGCGCGCAAGAGATCGCCAAACGCGCGCGCGGTACGCCGCGCATCGCCGGACGGCTTTTGCGCCGCGTTGTGGATTTCGCCGTGGTCGAGGGCGACGGCACAGTCACCCAAGCCATCGCAGACCGCGCTTTGACCCGCCTTGGCGTCGATGATCTGGGCCTTGATAACGCGGACCGGCGCTATTTGCGCTTGATCGCGGAAAGTTATGGTGGGGGTCCGGTCGGGGTTGAAACTCTATCGGCGGCCTTGTCTGAAAGTCGCGATAGCCTAGAAGATGTGATCGAGCCTTATTTGCTTCAGAAAGGTCTGATCCAGCGCACGCCACGGGGCCGGATGCTTGCGTCGGCGGCTTGGCGGCACCTTGGATTGGATGCGCCCAAAGGGCAGACGGATTTGTTTGGTTGAGAATGCGGAGCCTCCGGCGGAAGTTTGATTGGACAAAGAAAGATGGATGAGCGCGCTGTAGCTGACCTTTTTACCCGTACTGACGGGAGTTATCTTTTTGCGCGCTGGGGGCGGCCGATTGCGCCTGTTGTGTTTGGTGTGGATGATGCCACGGTCGGTGTGTTCAAAGGGGCTTTTGAGGCGGTCGTGACCTTGGCGGGCCATCAAATGGCCGAGACGGACCCGGAACTTGGGGCCAATCTGATGGTGTTTTTCTGCACCGATTGGGATGAAATGCCTGACGTGCCGCATCTGGATCAACTGGTGCCGGACCTTGTGGCGTTGGTGGGGCGCTTGAAGTCCGCCAATGCCAATCAATATCGCATTTTCCGCTTTGATGAAGCGGGTGCTGTGAAAGCCGCCTTCGTGTTCCTGCGCATGGATGATCATCTGGCCGCTGTGTCGGCGGACACGCTTGCGCTGTCCCAGGCGGTGCAGACGATTTTACTGTGGTCCGACACCGCGTTTCAGGATGCCTCGCCCCTTGCTGTGATCAATGATGCCGCCGTGCTGCGCCCCGAGATCGCGCAAGTCATTCGGGCGGGGTATGATCCTGTGATGCCAGTGGTGGCGCATGATCCCGCGCACGCTTTGCGGCTGTCAGCACGGATGGGATTGATGCAATGACCCACCGTCTGCCGATCAAGGTCTACTATGAAGACACCGACATGGGCGGGGTCGTCTATTATGCAAACTACCTCAAATTCATCGAACGCGCCCGGTCTGAAATTGTAGAAGAACTGGGCATTGATCAGAACGCCATGAAGGCCGAGGGCCTTGTCTTTGTTGTGACCCGCGTCGTCGCGGATTATCTCGCGCCTGCAAAGTTGGGCGACCGGCTTGAGGTTGCAACCACCCACAAAGCCACATCGCCCGTGCGCTGGGTCTTCGCGCAAGAGGTCCGGCGCGGTGATCAAGCGCTGTTTCGCGCCGAAGTCACAGCTGTCTGCATGTCGCAAGCGGGGAAACCCGCGCGCCTGCCGGCGAAGCTTCGCGCAAAATTGGGCGGTTGATCACAAAAAGTCCACTCGCCTCCCCCAAGAATATGGGGTAAGGTCATGTCTTAATAGAGCCCAATAAGCTGGGCCGATTGAGACAGAGCGGGTATATGGAACACGAATTCACAATGTGGGCGCTGTTTTTGCGCGCAACGATCACGGTTAAGCTGGTGATGATCATGCTTGTCGTCGCATCTGTTTGGTGCTGGGCGGTGATCTTTGACAAATGGAACCAATATCGCAAAGCGCGCGCTGAGGCGGCGATCTTTGATCGCGCTTTCTGGTCGGGCGAACCTTTGGATGTGTTGTTCGACAAGGTCGGCACGAACCCGCGCGGTGCGTCCGAGACGATCTTTGCCGCCGGGATGACCGAATGGCGCCGTTCGCACAAACAGGACGGCGGCCTCATTGCCGGGGCCACGGCGCGGATTGATCGCTCAATGGATGTGGCCATCGCGAAAGAGGCCGGGCGCTTGCAAAAAGGTCTGCCTGTGCTTGCGACTGTCGGGTCAACCGCGCCCTTCGTGGGGCTTTTCGGGACTGTTTGGGGCATTATGAATGCCTTCATCGAGATTGCAGAACAGCAGAACACGAACCTTGCCGTGGTTGCGCCGGGCATTGCCGAGGCGCTGCTTGCCACCGGCCTTGGCCTTCTCGCCGCGATCCCGGCGGTGATTTATTATAACAAACTGTCTGCGGACAGTGACCGGATCATTTCCGGGTATGAGGCTTTCGCCGACGAATTCGCCACCATCCTTAGCCGTCAATTGGACAGCTGACATGGGCGCGAGCATGGCAAAACCCAATGGCGACGCAGGCGGCACCCGCCGTCGTCGCAGATCGCGGCGGTCCCAGCCAATGGCCGAGATTAACGTCACGCCCTTTGTGGATGTGATGCTGGTGCTTTTAATCATTTTCATGGTCGCAGCCCCCCTGTCCATCGTTGGCCCCAGTGTTGATCTGCCGGAAACCGCCGCTGATGCCTTGCCTACAGACGCCGAAGAGCCGCTGACGGTGACCATTCTGGCTGATGGCACGCTGACCATTCAGGATACACCGACGACAGAGGCCGAATTCGTCGGCAAACTGCAGGCGATTGCCGCTGAGCGCGATGGCGACCGTGTCTTCCTGCGCGCCGATGGGGCCAATGACTGGAACCGCGTGGCCCAGATCATGGGTGCGCTGAATAGCGCGGGCTTTTCCAACATCGGTCTTGTGACGGATGTGGGCGGACTGGCCTTTGACGGATCAGACGGGTAGCGCGATGGCCACCCCCGGCACCTATGTCTCGGTCGTGGGTCACACTGCTTTGGTGGTGTGGCTTCTTGCGGGCTGGGGGCTATCAAGCGACCCGTTCGAGATCGAGCCGATCACCTTCACGTCCATCTCGGGCGAAGACTTCGACCAGTTAACACAGCGCATAACGCCGAACCCCGGCGACGCGGATCCGACCGCACCTGTGGTCCCAGAGGTGGAAACCGCCCCCGAAGCGCCTGCGGTTGAACAGGCCCCAACCCCCGTTGAACCGCCTGCACCGACCGAAACCCCGATCGCCGAATTGCCGCCGCCCGCCGCCCCCGAACCACCGGCACCCCTCCCGCCAGAGCCGGTAACCCCGCCAGCGGTGCAGCCCCCGGCCCCCGATCCAACGCCAGCAATTGATGAACCGATCAGTGACCGCCCGCCGCAACAGCGCCCGGCAGACCGGATTGCATCCGAGCCGATTGTCGCGCCTGAACCTGACGTGGCGATTGACGCGGTGCCAGAGGTAGCAACCGAACCCGCCGAGACCCCGGCAGAAACCCCGCCTGTGGAACCCGTGGAAGAAGTGGCCCAGCCTGAAACCGCGACCGAGATCGTGACCGAGGCGGACGAGCCATCGGGTGCGGTCGAAACATCACTTCGCCCCACGGCCCGCCCATCGCGGCCCGCGCCGGAACCCGAACCGGTCGAGCCGGAAACAGCTACAGCCGCACCTGCCGACACGGGGGCAAGCATTGATGATGTGCTTGCGGGCGTCGTCGGTGACAGCGCCGCCCAACCCGACATCCCCCAAGGTCCGCCCATGACCTGGTCCGAACGCGAAGGGTTTCGCGTGGCGGTCAACGGCTGCTGGAATGTCGATCCCGGATCGGTCGCGGCCACAGTGACGGTTGTTGTTGGCTTCAGCCTCACACAAGATGGCAAAGTCGAAGGTAACGACGTGCGCTTTGTGTCATCCCAAGGCCCCGCTGCAGCGGTGGATGTGGCTTTTGCGGCTGCACGCCGCGCGATCCTGCGCTGTCAGGGGGCGGGTGGCTATGATCTGCCTGCCGAGAAATACGGGCAGTGGAAAGACGTGGAAATTACCTTTGACCCGTCGGGGATGCGGTTGCGATGACAAGCACCATTCCGCGCAAAACTTTCGAAATATCTAAACAAGATTGCCCGAACTGGCATATATGAACAAACGGGCCGCAAAACCCGATCCTGAGGACGAGACGATGATCAAACGGTTTCTGAGTATTTTGCTGATGTGCATTCTGACCGGCCCCGCGCTTGCGCAGGACGGCCCCTTGCGGCTGACGATTACGGATGGTGTGATTGAACCGCTGCCTTTCGCGATCCCAAGCTTTCAGGCCGAAACTGCGGGGTCTGAACAACTGGCCAGCGACATCACCCGCCTTGTGGCCCAAGACCTTGTGAACACAGGGCTGTTCCGCGAAATCGGGCCAGAGGCGTTCATCAGCCAGCCTGCGTCCTTTGGTGCTCCGCTGGCCTATGCCGATTGGCGCGCGATCAATGCCCAAGCTGTGATTGGCGGCGCTGTGTCGGTGAATGGCGATCAGGTCGCGGTGAAATTCCGCCTTTACGATGTGTTTTCAGGCGAAGAACTTGGCGGCGGTTTGCAATTTGCAGGCACCGTGCAGGGGTGGCGACGCATGGCCCATAAGGTGGCTGATGCAGCCTATTCCCGGATCACGGGCGAGGGCGGTTATTTTGATAGCCGCGTTGTCTACGTCTCGGAAGCTGGCCCCAAAGATAACCGCCAAAAGCGCCTTGCGATTATGGATTATGACGGGGCGAACGTGCAATTTCTGACCGATAGCAGCGCCATTGTGCTTGCGCCGCGCTTTTCCCCGAACGGGGACCGGGTGCTTTATACATCCTATGAATCCGGCTTCCCCCGGATCAATTCGCTCGATGTCTCCAGCGTTGGGCGCCAACAGCTTGGCACAGCACAAGGCGAAATGGCGTTCTCTCCGCGCTTTTCGCGCGATGGGCGGCAGGTGATCTATAGCCTTGCAAATGGCGGGAACACCGATCTTTACATCACTGATCTTGCGACGGGCGCGCATACGCGGCTGACGTCGGCCCCGTCGATCGAAACCGCGCCCAGCTTTTCGCCCGATGGCAGCCAGATCGTGTTTGAAAGCGACCGGTCGGGGACGCAGCAGCTTTACATCATGCCCAAATCTGGCGGAGAGCCGCGGCGCATTTCTTTTGGGGAAGGGCGCTATGGCAGCCCGGTCTGGTCACCGCGTGGGGATCAGATTGCCTTCACCAATCAAAAGGCCGGGCGCTTTCATATCGGTGTGATGCGCACGGATGGCAGCGAAGAACGCCTGCTGACCGCTTCGCAACTCGATGAAAGCCCAAGCTGGTCGCCCAATGGGCGCGTGATTATGTTCAGCCGCGAAACGCTTGGCGAGACGGGGACCACGGCGCTGTGGTCGGTGGATATCGCGGGGCGGAACATTCGCAAAATCAAAGATAACGCAAGTGATCCGGCTTGGGGACCATTACAGCCTTGAAATAAAGAAACACGACGTGATTTCCCCTTCAGGCTGGGGCATGCTAAAGCAATAACAAAAGAAAAAAGCGGTTATAACAGGATAAATCCGATGAACATTTCGACAAAAGCAATGCTTGTTGTGCTGGCGCTGTCCACTGCCGCCTGCACAAACCCGAACCGATTTGGCGCAAACGGTGGTGACACAGGTCAAGTTGGCGCGCCAACAACGCCGACTGCGCCGCCGCTGACCGGGGCCAATGATCCAAACAGCCCGCAGTTTTTCACCCAGACAATCGGCGACCGGGTGCTGTTCGCGGTGGATACAGCGACGCTGACACCCGCGGGGCAGGCCACATTGGATGGGCAAGCCAACTGGCTGTCCACCAACAGCGACTATCTTGCGATTATCGAAGGCCACGCAGACGAACAGGGCACGCGCGAATATAACCTCGCGCTGGGTGCACGCCGCGCCAATGCGGTGCGCGAATATCTGACGTCCAAAGGCGTGGCCTCTAACCGGTTGCGCACGATCAGCTACGGCAAAGAACGCCCGATTGAGGTCTGCGCGACCGAGGAATGCTATTCCAAGAACCGCCGCGCTGTGACGATCATCTCGGTCGGCGGCACCAGCTAAAGAAAAGGGTGGGGACCCATGGGTTTGCGATTTGCGATTGTTCTGGCGCTGGGGCTTGCGGCCCCGGTTCCAGTGTTGGCACAGGATCAAACACTGGCCGATATTCGCCAGCAGTTGTCGGTGCTTTACGTTGATATCCAGCGGCTGCGCACCGAACTTTCCACCACGGGTGCCCTGACCACCGGGGACGTCGGCAACACCCCCCTTGATCGGCTGAACGCGATCGAGGCCGAGTTGCAGCGCCTGACCTCAAAAACCGAGGAACTGGAATTTCGGGTGAACAGCGTCACGGTCGATGGGACCAACCGCATCGGTGATCTTGAATTCCGACTATGCGAATTAGAAGAAGGTTGCGATATCAGCCAATTAGGCGACACGCCGACGCTTGGCGGTGTGGATGTGCCCGGGGCTGTGGAAACCCCGCAACCCGTCACAGGTGGCCCTTCCCTTGCGGTGGGCGAACAATCCGATCTTGCGCGGGCGCAGGAGGCGCTCGCCTCCGGTGACTTTCGCCGCGCCGCTGACATCCTTGCGCCCTTCAATGAGGCCTACCCCGGATCGCCCGTAGCCGCCGAGGCAGATTTTATCCGGGGCGAAGCCCTATCCGGATTGAACCAAACCGCCGATGCTGCGCGCGCCTATCTTGACAGCTTTTCGACAGATGCAAGCGGCCCCCGCGCCGCCGAGGCACTGTTCAAACTGGGTGCTGCCCTTGCCACCTTGGGGCAGGTGCAAGAGGCTTGCGTCACACTTGCCGAAGTGAACCTGCGCTACCCCGGCAACCCCGCAGTTACGTCAGCCCAAGCCGAGATGCAGACCTTGGGATGCAGCTAGATCAACGCTGGCGACTGGCGCAGGGGGATGATGCGCAGCTGCTGTTTTCCATCGACCGCAGCTTTGCGCCGGGACCGCCTGACAAGATCGGGATTGCGGTGTCAGGGGGCGGTGACTCGGTCGCGCTGTTGCATCTTTATCTGCGATGGGCCGCGCAGACGGGGCATCAGATCGCCGCTGTGACGGTGGACCACACGTTACGCGCAGATTCTGCTGCCGAGGCCGCAAGTGTCGCGGTCTTTTGTGCCGAAAACAACATCCCCCACGACACGCTGAAATGGGAAAGCTGGGATGGCCACGGCAACATCCAAGCGGCCGCGCGCGATGCGCGCTATAAACTGATGGCCGATTGGGCGCGCGATAACGGCATCGGCGGGATTGCCCTTGGGCACACCAAAGACGATAGCGCCGAAACCTTCCTGATGCGCCTTGCGCGCAAGGCCGGGATCGACGGGCTGGCACTGATGGCGCGCGATTTTGAACGCTTTGGTGTGCGCTGGTCGCGTCCGCTTTGGATGCACAGGCGGGCTGAGTTGCGCGCATATTTGCGCCGCAACACTGTCACGTGGTTCGATGACCCCAGCAACGACAACGTCGATTTCGAACGGGTGCGGGTGCGCAAAGCGCGGGATACGCTGGGCGAACTTGGGATCACGACAGATGTGCTGCACCACGCAGGATTTGTTGCGGGGCAGGCGCGGGACGCGCTGACACATTATACAGCGAAGGAAGCCCACAAGCTGCTCACCTTTGATCGCGGTGATGTGCTAATGCCGCTGGCACCCGATATCCCGGCCGAGATTGTCCGGCGACTACGGACGCAAGTGGTGCAATGGATCGGTGGGCTGGATTATCCGCCACGGCTTGCCACGATGAACAACCTGACCGAAGGGCTGATGCTTGAGGGCAAGCAAACAGTTGCAGGGTGTCTTGTGACGCTTGCCAATTGCCAGTTGCGCTTTACCCGCGAACATAATGCAGTGAAGGTACTCACCTGCGCAACGCACGAAATCTGGGACAAACGCTGGGAAATCAGCGGACCCCACGAGCCTGATCTGCACATTGGGGCCTTGGGCGAAGCCGTCAAGGACTGCCCCGATTGGCGTGACACTGGCCTGCCGCGCAGCACGCTTTTGGCCTCACCCGCGATCTGGCAAGGCGACAGCCTTATTGCCGCCCCGCTTGCAGGCTACAATCCCGAATGGACAGCGCGGATTGTCGCGGAATTCCATTGATCACTGGTTTGCGCATTGAAGATTGCGCTTAACCCTCTATTTTAGGTCTAACGCATAAGGTGCGAGTCTGTCGCGCCATTCTTCCCGTAAAGGAGTTCCCCCTTGGGTAACGCACGCAACCTTGTCTTCTGGGTCATCCTGTTCCTGCTGGTCTTGTCCCTGTTCAGCCTGTTTTCTGGCGGTCAGAACAATCAGATGGCCAATAGCCGTAGCTATTCGCAATTCGTTGAAGCCGTTGAAAATAACGAAGTGTCGAATGTTGTCATCGACGGTGAAGACGTCCGCTATGAAATTGGCGGTTCCAGCTTTGTGACAATCCGGCCTGATGATGCTGAAATCACAGCGCTTTTGGTCGAAAAAGACGTCCCCTTTGAAGCGCGCAGCCAAGAAACAACACTGTTTAGTCAGTTCCTTGTGGGGTTGTTGCCCTTCCTACTTTTGATCGGTGTCTGGGTTTATTTCATGAACCGGATGCAGGGCGGCGGCAAAGGCGGGGCGATGGGCTTTGGCAAATCCAAGGCCAAGCTTTTGACCGAAAAGCATGGGCGCGTCACGTTTGATGATGTTGCCGGTATCGACGAAGCCAAAGAGGAGCTGGAAGAGATCGTTGAATTCCTGCGCAACCCGCAGAAGTTCTCGCGCCTCGGCGGC
>CAYPVL010000111.1:0-9179 GCA_964414165.1 uncultured Cognatiyoonia sp. | reverse complement strand
TCCCAATGCTGCAGCGTCGTCATGATCGGCATGTTGTTGGTCTCAAGCATGTAAAGACCGGGGGTGAAGACGTCAGCCAACTGGCCTTCATGAATGAAAACGGCCATCTGGCCTTCGCGTACGGTCAGCTTGGCACCATATTTGATTTCATGGCCCTCACGCTCAAAGCGCCAGACCATCGTGTCGCGGGTGTCGTCAGTCCAGTGAATGACGTCGATAAACTGGCCTGAGAGGTAGTCGAGAATGCCCATACTAGTGCCCTTTTGGTTTTTGAATAACAGAGGTTGTCCGTGGCAGCGGGCGTGGGGCCGCCTGTGATAGAGGAGGACTCGGACGCGCCTGGAGGCCGCGTGTTTGTGACGATTGGGGAGCTGGTTTAGCTTGATAGCCGTCCACAAGGAACACCTTCTTAGAGTCACTCATTTTGGTTCTCCTATTTTAAAAACTCTATCGTTCTGACAGCCTGTAAGGAAATAAGACCCGATCTTTTTGGGATCGGTTCGCTCCATTGTCCGTCTTCGTCAACTTCATATAGGCTTTCTAAGAATAAATCACTACGGTCAGTATTCGTTGCAGCCAGTGAATCTTCACCAAAGTAGCCAGAAATTGTTGTGCCATCGTGATAGGTGATGATGACAAATCCTGCCTCACGATTATGTCCAAAAGCAAAATCGTGCGCGCGCTGGACCGGGTGGATCACAGGCAGCGATAAGCGGCGCAAAAAAGCATTCTTCCAACCTGCGGACAAATTGTAGCCAAGTGCCAAGCCGATCAAGGATGGGAGGAGCAGGATTTTAAGGAAAAAATAAAGTTCAGAGCTGGTTGGTGGCAATCCAATTTTGTTAACAATGTCGAAAAGCGTTGCCGTCTCAGCTATCGCCAGTGCGATCAGCTGATTGATAAGGCTCAATATAACAGCTTCGACAATTAACTCAGACGGTTTGGGTTGTAGTCCGATGATGAAGCGTGATCGCACAATGATAATGACATAACCGGCCAAAAGGTAAGTCGCGAAAAACTCAAATGTTGTTGGCGTCAGAAGTTGCCCCATCAACCTGCCCCCGGATCCAGATATTCCCGTGCGATGATCCGCGCAATGGGGGCGGCTTCGGCGGGCTTCATGCCCGTCTGCAGGCGCGGATCGTAGAGCATTTTCAGCAACCATTCATCATGCGTTGTCAGCAGGCCGAATTCCTCATCATCATTAAAGATGGAAGGCCGGGCGCGGGGTGAATCGTTGGCAAGCCCCAGCCCTTGCGCCAGTTCTTCGTGAATGCATGTGGTGCGCAGCAAATCGGGATGTTCGGCCCGGATGATCGAGATGGCTTTGGAATAGCTCGCAGATTCACCCTCAGCGAAGGCAATGACGATACACAACTGATCTTTTGGCAGATTGATCAATGCATTGCGCGAACTTGGCAGCATGCCGGGCACAAGTTCTTCAAGCCGCGCACCAAGGGCGCGGCGTTCGTCTTCGTTGACAATGAAAACGTGGAAATTTGGGTTATCCTCGGCAAGCGTAATCGGATGCCCCGTGATCCGTGAAAGCCGGGCCGCATAGGCGGCCACGCTGCTTTCATCGCGTGCGCGTCTGTCGGGGGGCGTTGTGCCCCCAAATTCCAAGCCGATGCGCACGGGTTGGTCAAAGCGGCGCAGGTTGGCGACATTGGCTTGGGCGCGCAGTTCGTCCCCTTCGGCGACATATTCGTTGAACAACGCGATACGCACGAAATTGCGCGCAAGGTCCGTGTCGGTAAAGGGTGTATCGGGTCCGCCACCATCACCGCGCAGCAGGCCTTGGATCAAGAGTTTACGCTGAAGATCGCGGTAGTGGACTGCAAGCGCTTTGCTCGCTTCGCTTGGCTCTGCAACCTCTGGCACCCCCGGCACTTCAACCGATGGACGCGCGACCGGCGGGGTGGGCGCGGGGGGCGCGATCACCTCTTGCGTACAAGCCGCAAGCACCATCAGCGTGCCCGCTGCCAGCAATTTGCGGCTTGTTTTCATGCGCGATTACACTCCGGCAGACGTACCGACGTTGTCGCCAGCACCATCCTTGCGGGCCTTGGCAGCGGCAAGGGTGTTCTTCAACTCTTGCTCCATCGTTTGCAATTCTTTCTCGGCCTCGGCGCGCATGCGCTTGCCTTCATCCGCAATCGCAAGGCATTCGTCGATTGTGGCGATCAGGTCAGCGTTGGCCTTTTTGACGGCTTCGATATCAAAGACGCCGCGCTCCATTTCGGTGCGGATGACCTTGTTGGCATCGCGCAGGTTCTTGGCGTTGGATGTCAGCAGCTCATTGGTCAGATCATTGGCATCGCGCACAGCCTCAGCCGCTTCGGCCGAGCGCTGGATCGTGACGGCCTGGGCCAGTTGGGTTTCCCAAAGCGGCACGGTGTTGACCAAAGTCGAGTTGATCTTCGTGACCAGCGACTTGTCATTTTCCTGCACCAGCCGGATCGAGGGCAGGGATTGCATCGTCACCTGACGGGTCAGTTTCAGATCATGCACGCGGCGTTCCAGATCGTCACGGGCTGCGCGCAAATCGCGCAGTTCCTGCGCTTTCATCACGCCCTGATCTTCAGGGGCGGCCTTTACCTCGGCCTCTTTCGCGGGGATCGTGGTGGCGTCAAGTTCGGCAAGCTTCGCCTCACCCGCCGCGATGTAAAGCGCGAGTTCATCGTAGAAGGCGAGGGTTTTGTCATACAGCACATCAAGGCTTTCGATGTCTTTCAGCAGCACGTGTTCATGCTTCAACAGATCACGTGTGATATTGTCGATCTGGCCCTGAACGTCTTCAAATTTCGCAACAAATTTCGCCATGGGTGCTGCGCGGCCCAGCAGGCGTTCCCACCAGCTTTGCTTGCGGCGCACATCCAGTTCGCTGACCGAAAAGCCGCGAATTGTGCTGACGATGTTGCGCAAACTGTCGCCCGCAGGGCCCACGTCCTTATTGCGCACGCCAGCCAACATGGATTGGGAAATCGTCTGTAATTCAGCCTGCGCACTGGATCCAAAGGACACGATAGAATTCGTATCCTCAATATTTATTTCATTCATGCGGCGCGTGATTTCATCGCTGGTGGGCGCATCTGCGGCCTCAAGCGTGATCAATTCACCCTTGGGTTCAGGCAGCACGACGGCTGTCACTTTTTCAACATCGGCCAAAGTTGCTTCGGCCTGTTTGCGGATATCTTCAGACATGATTGTCCCCCTTTATTATTTCAGGCTCACGCCTTCACGCTGCAACCGATCGCGCAGCACTTTGATTTCAATGTCCATGTCGCTGCGGTCATCCAGCAACATCTTTTCGGTGCGCGCGGCGAAGTTCTGCTCAAGGTCAGTGAGCAGGGATTCATATGCAGTGCGCGCATCGGCGTCTTTGTTGCGCTTGTAAAGATCGACGAATTTCACTGTCGCGTCCTTTGCGCCCATCAAGTAAACGCCCAGAAACTTGCGCGCACCGGTGAGGTCACGCGGGTCTTCTTCGACCGTGCGGATCATCGTGTTGGCGGCGGCAATGAAGCCATTCACACGGCCCGTCAGGGCGCGGTCGCGCAGTGTTTCGATCTGGCCGCGCAGAACGCTCAAATGATCCTCGGCCTCTTCAACGACCTTGGCGACGCGGTCTTGTTGAAAGGTATCGATGCCTTCCATCCGCTTATCCGTAAGGGGATCAATACCAAAGGCCGCCAGATGCAAACCAGCCGCAGCAATCCCGTAGAACACCGATCCGATTACCCCTGTTTCGCCCGTGAAGGCGGCAAGCCCGACGCCAACACCTGTAAGGGCGGTGGCCAGCATCTTACGCGGAAAGGCGGGTTTGCGGGCAACTTTGCGCGCATTATAAGCCGCCTCAGCGCGCAATCCTTCGCGCAAAAGCCATGCAGCCAAGGTCAAAAGCCCCGCCGCAATTAGCGCGACCACCAGCAAAAACGGCCCCTTGCCCAAGGACAGAATTGCCAAAATCGCGCCAGGAATGAACAGCACATTTGCGCGCCCGCCAGCCGCATCCACGCGGCGCTGGTCCACCGGGGCCTCGGTCAGAGGTGATGATCCGCTGCCATCAGGGCTAAATTGTCCGCCAAACTTCTTTGCCATCAGGCGGCCCCCAGCCAGCCGGTGACAACACCGAACATCAAGAGGATCAGCACCACATAAGCGATGCGTTGAAAGGTCTTAGGCATATCGTCCCCCAAGGCAGTATGGGCCGAAGTCTGCACGGTTTTGGCCATGTTGATGACCGCTCCGATGGCGAACACCACCAGACCAATCAGTAACAGAACAATCAAAAGCCGCGCCATCAGACCCCACGTCGTTTTTCAAGTACGCTGTTAACTTAGGGATGCGCACCCGAATTTACGAATGTTTTTGCAAGGCTTTACGCTCTGCGTTCAATTTCCGGCTGTAGCCGGACTGCAGGATTTCCACAGCCACAAGCACAATAACCGAGAAGTAGAAGGTGGATTTGGACATCGGCACAATCTCTTGGCCAAAGACCTTCAATGCGGCATCTTTCGCCTCGTCATGGGACATGCCCCCGGCTTCAAGCCCGTGAACGGCTGCTTGTCCGGCCTCGCCCAAAAGGACAACGCCAACGATCAACAGGATGAATAGCCCCAGAACTTCGTACATCCGGTTGGCTTCCAAGAACGCCGACACACGATCCGCAAGCAACACCATCGCAACACCCGACAGGCCAATTGCGGTGGCCAGAATGATGAAGACATCGGTAATCGCCAAAGCGGAAAGCACTGAGTCAAAAGAGAAAATCAGGTTCATGACAACGATCAAGATCACCACCTGCACCGCTGATTTTGAGCCCTTGCCTTCAATGTCATGTCCAAGGTGATCCATCGACAGCATATGGCCGATCTCTTTTACGGCCGTATACATCAGGAACATGCCGCCTACGATAAAGACACACGTGGCAAAGTTCACTTGCCCGGTCAAAATACCGTCCCATTCAAAGGTATAAAACGGCTCTGACAGCGCGCTTAGCAGTTGGATCATCACGAAAAGCAATATGATGCGCATCACAACAGCAAGGCCAATGCCCCACATGCGCACAGCGCGTTGTTGGGCCACAGGGGCGCGCTTACTCTCGATCGAGATGTAAAGAAGGTTATCAAACCCCAAAACAGCCTGCAAAAAGCAAAGCATGAGAAGGTTAATCGCGTTTTCAAGCGTAATCAGATCGGCCATGTGGTCCCCCGGTGTCTTTTTTCTTTACCATGCACAACTTAGGCGGGCCGACAAGGCTCATCGTTGTGGCTTTTTTCCCCGTAACCGCGCGACTTGGGGTTTGTTGTCCAATCCAAGCTGTTCGCGCACGACCCGGCGTTTCACTTCTTCAACAGCGCCTTGGGGCAAATCACCCAGCTGAAATGGCCCATAGCTGACGCGGATCAGGCGGTTCACGACTGTCCCAATCGCCTCCATTGCGCGGCGAATTTCGCGGTTCTTGCCTTCGCGGATCGAAATGGTCAGCCAGGCGTTCGCGCCTTGCTGGCGATCAAAAGTCACCTGCATGGGCTGATATCGCACACCTTCAACCGTGATTCCGGCGCGCAACTGATCCAACTTCGCCTCGGACGCTGACCCTTTGATCCGCACGCGGTAGCGGCGCAGCCAGCCGGTCGCGGGCAGTTCCAGCTTGCGCTTCACCCCGCCATCATTGGTGAGCAGCAACAAGCCCTCGGAATTGATATCCAGACGCCCCACGGACATCACGCGCGGCATATCTTCGGGCAGGGCCCCAAACACCGTGGGGCGGTCTTTCTCGTCCCGCTCGGTTGTGATCAGCCCTGCTGGCTTGTGATAAAGCCACATGCGTGGCGGCTCTGGTTCACCCACAGGTTTGCCGTCCACCATAATCCGGTCGCGGGGCGTCACATTCAGGGCAGGGCTGTCGATCGTCTTGCCATTCACGGACACGCGGCCATCCGCGATCATCCGCTCGGCCTCGCGGCGGCTGGCAATCCCGGCACGGGACAAAACCTTGGCGATCCGGTCGCCCTCTGGTGTCTTCTCGTTCATGCCAAAGCCCTTACGCAGCCATAAAGCACAACACAATCCCTCGCTTTGTTCAAAATACTCTCGCCGAAGGCTCTGCCCTTGCATGCCCAGAGCAAACATTGGATCACTAAGCGATGACATTTCGCAGCCATATGACCACCGCTTTGCAAGAAGCCGAGGCCGCCGCAGAAAGGGGCGAAGTCCCTGTCGGCGCTGTCATCGCAGGACCAACGGGCATCATCGCCCAAGCCGGCAATCGCACCCGTGAATTGAACGATCCGACCGCGCACGCCGAAATCCTCGCGATCCGGGCGGCCTGTCAAAAGCTGGGGCAAGAGCGACTGACGGGTTATGATCTTTACGTCACGCTTGAACCCTGCCCAATGTGCGCCGCCGCGATCAGCAACGCGCGCATCGCGCGGCTGTATTACGGGGCAGGAGACCCAAAATCGGGCGGCGTCGCGCAAGGGCCGCGGATTTTCTCACAAGCCCAATGCCACCATGCGCCCGAAATCTACGATGGAATCGACGCGCAAGCATCCGAAGCGTTGCTGAAGGTGTTCTTTGCGTCACGCCGATAAAAACCGTGCATATCAAAAGGGCCGCGCAAATCTCGCGCGGCCCCAATAGCTTATCAGGCCTCTTGCGGAATGCGCAGAACCTGGCCCGGATAGATTTTGTCGGGGTGGGTCAGCATTGGCTTGTTGGCCTCAAAAATTGCGTGATACTTGTTGGCGCTTCCCAAAGTCTTCTTGGCAATCGCAGACAAAGTGTCGCCGCTTTCAACGGTGTGGAATACGGCCTCTGGCGCAGCGTCTTCAACGGCAACTTCTTCTTCAACTTCTTCGATACCAGCCACGTTGCCGACAGCCAGAATCAGCTTTTCGCGCGCCTCTTGGCTGCGCGCTTTGCCCTTCATGCGAACCTTTGATCCTTCGACCGATACCTCAACGCCTTCGGCTTCAAGGCCCAGATCGGCGATCTCTTTGTTCAGCGCTTCTGCGGCTTGGGCTTCATCGTCGCCACCTTTGCCGATCAACGATTTGCCTGCGTCCTTTACAAAACTCCACAGTCCCATTGGTATTCTCCTTCATAATGCAGGGCACTTCACCCCGCCTGCGTCAAAGCCTATCAAATGAAGCAAGCAGAAACAGCGCTATTTTCACAAAGGTCAGCCCATGAACTGGACCGAACAATTTGATGCCTACTGTGAACGCACGGACCTGACTTATTGGTCCGAGCCGATCAACGCGGTTACCAACGCAGCCTTCATCATTGCAGCATTGATCATGTGGCGACGCACTGCAGGCGTGCCCGGCGCGCGGCTGCTGTGCATCGTCCTGTTCCTGATTGGTGTGGGCAGTTACCTGTTTCACACGCACGCAGCGGGCTGGGCCGCGCTTGCAGACGTGGCCCCGATTGGCGCCTATATTCTGATTTATCTGTTTCTGACCAACCGGGACATCATGGGCTGGCCTTTGTGGCTTGCGGCCCTTGGGACAGTGGCCTTCGTGCCCTACGCCGCGCTTTTGCTGCCGATCCTGAACGCGGTGCCTTTCGTGCAGATCAGCAACTTTTATTGGACGGTCCCGATCCTGCTGATGATCTACGCAGTCGCCTTGCGGCACAAACACCCCATGACGGCCAAAGGGTTTATCATCGGGGCAGCACTTTTGGTTTTGTCGATCACCACCCGGTCCGTTGATGAAATCTTCTGCGCGGCCATCCCCGTTGGTACCCATTTCCTGTGGCATTGCCTGAACGGGGTGATGCTGGGCTATATGATCCACATCTATACCAGTCATGTCCTTGCAGGCCGCCCCGCGCAGCGCTAAACGCAATCTCGACAATCCAGCCGGAGACATCCATGTCCATCGATACAGACACCGCCCGCCGCGTGGCCAAACTGGCCCGCATCAAGGTTGAAGACGACGCATTGCCCGCACTCGCCCAAGAATTCAGCGCGATTCTGGGGTTCATTGAGCAGTTGAACGAAGTGGATGTGGACGGGGTCGAGCCGATGACATCCGTGACCCCTCAGCGCCTCAAGCGCCGGGTGGACGAAGTGACAGATGGCAGCCAGCAACCTGCGGTTCTCAAAAATGCGCCTGATGCCCGCGAAGGGTTCTTTGCTGTGCCGAAGGTGGTTGAATAATGTCTGATCTGACCAAACTCACAATTGCCGGGGCCCGCGATGCGATGCGCAAGGGCGAGACGACCAGCCTTGCGCTGACCGAGGCATATCTTTCGGAAATCGACAGCGCAGGGGCGCTCAATGCCTTTGTCCACCACACGCCCGATCAGGCCCGCGACCAAGCCCGCGCCGCAGACGCGCGGATTGCCAAAGGCGACGCCCCCGACATGTGTGGCATCCCCCTTGGGATCAAAGATTTGTTCTGCACCAAAGGCGTGGCCTCGCAAGCCGCATCCGGCATCCTTGAAGGCTTCAAGCCTGAATATGAATCCACCGTCACAACGCAGTTGTTTGACGCCGGGTCCGTGATGCTTGGCAAGCTGAACATGGATGAATTTGCGATGGGGTCTTCAAACGAAACCTCGGTCTATGGCAACGTCATCAACCCATGGAAGAATGATGACAGGGATTTGACACCGGGCGGGTCATCCGGCGGGTCCGCCGCTGCTGTTGCCGCTGATCTTTGTGCCGCTGCCACAGGCACCGACACGGGCGGCTCGATCCGCCAACCCGCCGCTTTCACGGGGATCACGGGCATCAAGCCGACCTATGGACGCGTCAGCCGCTGGGGCGTTGTGGCCTTTGCCTCCTCGCTCGATCAGGCCGGGCCGATGACCAAAGACGTGCGCGATGCGGCGATCATGCTAGAGGCGATGTGCGGGCACGATCCCAAGGATTCCACCTCCGCCGATCTGGCCGTGCCAAACTTTGAAGCCATGCTGACCGGCGACATCAAAGGCAAAGTCATCGGGATTCCCAAAGAATACCGTATGGACGGCATGCCCGCCGAGATCGAAAAGCTTTGGGCTGATGGCACAGCGATGCTGAAAGACGCCGGGGCCGAAATCCGCGACATCACTTTGCCGCACACCAAATACGCGCTGCCCGCCTATTACGTGATTGCCCCTGCCGAGGCCTCATCCAACCTTGCCCGCTATGACGGTGTGCGCTTTGGGCACCGGGCCAA
>CAYPVL010000110.1:0-9257 GCA_964414165.1 uncultured Cognatiyoonia sp. | reverse complement strand
GCGTGGGCAAGATGGTGATCGGCACCGTGAAGGGTGACATCCACGACATCGGCAAAAACCTTGTGTCGATGATGATGGAGGGTGCCGGTTTTGAAGTCATCGACCTTGGCATCAACAACGCTGTCGAAAGCTACCTTGACGCAATTGAAGCCGAAGCCCCGGATATTCTTGGCATGTCTGCCCTGCTGACCACCACGATGCCCTATATGAAGGTTGTGATCGACACGATGGTCGAGAAAGGCATCCGCGATGATTACATCGTGCTTGTCGGCGGTGCCCCCCTGAACGAAGAATTCGGCAAAGCGATCGGGGCCGATGCTTATTGCCGGGATGCGGCGGTGGCTGTGGAAACCGCCAAAGACTTTATGGGCCGCAAGCATAATCAAATGACGGCAAGCTAGGCTTGGCAAACGGGGCAGCCGCCCCCATCTTGATGGCAAGACCCTTGCAAGAAAGGACGTCATATGCCGCCGCGCCAATTTATTGTTCTGCTGATCTGCGTCATTGCGGCTGCCGGTTTCACGATCTTCATCGCCCAAGGGCTGCTTACACGTGGTGACGCGATGATCGGCAGCGCCTTGGTCGCCGCAGCCATGCTGCTGCGCGTGCTTTTGGCGCGCAGATGATCGACGATGCGACCCTGACCACCCAAGGCTTGCCCGCAAAGGGTAACGGGCGCATCCTGCTGCTGGCTTGTGGCGCGCTTGCCCATGAAATCATTGCACTAAAGAACGCAAATGGCTGGGATCACCTTGACCTGCACTGCCTGCCCGCGATCTACCATGTTCATCCTGAAAAGATCGTGCCTGCCGTAAAGGCTGCGGTTGAAAAACACCGGGACGCTTACGCTGATATCTTTGTGGTCTATGCGGACTGCGGCACCGGCGGGCAGTTACAAGCCGCCTGCGACATGCTGGGTGTCAAAATGGTGCAAGGCCCGCATTGCTACAGTTTCTTTGAAGGCAATAATGCCTTCGCGAAACGGGATGAAATCACGACATTCTACCTCACGGACTTCCTCGTGCGGCAATTCGATGCGTTTGTGTGGAAACCACTGGGACTTGATAGACACCCCGAACTGTTGGCGATGTATTTCGCAAACTACGAAACCCTTGTCTATCAGGCGCAAACCGACGACCCGGCCCTGACCGAAAAGGCGAAAACCTGCGCCGAACGCCTTGGCCTCAAATTTGAGCGCCGTTTTACGGGTTACGGCGACCTTGGGACTGCGCTTCAATCGCTTTAAGCAAAAATCAAGGTTAATGCGCCCCGCTTGACAAAAAGAGCCAACACCCTTGCTTCTTTTGAATAAAAATATGGCGGGGTCCGGGGCAGCGCCCCGGGGCTTTCAACACAGAACAAGCGTCAATCAGTTAAGCGGCGGCCGCAGCCACCGCCTGGATGCGTTCAATCATCGCCCGAACCCCGTTCGAGCGCTGCGCGGATAAATGATCATGCAAGCCAAGACGCCCCAGTTCGGCATGGGCATCCACGTCCGCCACGTCCTTCACGTCCAACCCATTGTAAAGCATCGCCAAAACCGCGATCAACCCGCGCACAATCATCGCATCACTATCACCGCGAAAACTGAACATATCACCCGACACATCTGGCACCAGCCAAACTTGCGAGGCACAGCCATCGACCTTGGTTGCTGGCACTTTGAAGGCATCCTCAAGCGGGTCCATCGCCTTACCCAGATCAATCACATGGCGATAGCGATCCTCCCAATCGTCGAGAAAATCAAAATCAGCGGCAAGCTCTTCGAATGCGGGCGTGGCCATGGGGCACCTCTTGTTTGCACGCTTCACTTAGGACGCCATCACGCAAAGGTCCAGCCGCGCGCTTTTCAGTCGCAGCGCTTTGGGGTAAGCAGTTGCCAAGACTGACGAAAGGCAACACATGCGCCCTACCATCGCCCTGACCCTAAGTGCTATGATCGCAACCACCGGCTGCGCCCGCGTCGCCGACTCGCGCCTTAACCCGTTTAATTGGTTCAACCGCGGTGCCGTGACGGCCCCGGTTGATTCAGCCGGTGCGATCAAACCGCTTGTCGCGCCTGAAGCGCGCAACCGCGAAATTGACGGGCGCGTGCTTGTCAGCACCGTCACAGGTTTGGACATTGCACGCACGCCCAATGGTGGGATTGTTCGGGCCACGGGCACGGCCCCCACCGGGGCCTTTAATGCGCAATTGGTGCCTGTGGCCCAGAATGGCGGCACCCTCACCCTTGCGTTTCGCGTTGAACAGGGGCCAGGCAATGGCGGGGCGCAACGTATCACTGCCGCAACCCTGCTGGATAACGCAGACCTTGCCGGGGTGCGCCGCGTCATCGTGCAAGCACAGCAAAATTCAGCCAGTTCAAGCCGTTAGCGGGCGACTGTGACAACCTTGGCACCCTCAACAGCCAAGGCAACACGGCCTTCGCATAATTCAAGCGCGTCATTGCCAAACACCTCTTTGCGCCAGCCTTTCAAGGCAGGCATCATCCGTTCGCCTGCTGCCAGATTATCAAGGTCTTGGGACGAGGCGATCAGCTTTTGGGCCACCCCCTCCTGATCGGCCTTGGCTTTCAGCAAGACGCGCAGCATATCCGCAATCGCCGGGTTCACCTGCAATTTCTCGCGCGACCGGTCGGGTTTGGGTAAATCTTCATTCGGGACAGCCAGCCCGGCCTTCACCGCAGCCAAAATCCCGGCCGCAATGTCCCCGCGCCGCGCCTCGCGCAAAAGCAGGCGTGACCGGTTCAAATCCTGTTCGGATTGCGGTTTGGTCGAGGCGATTTCGACCAGCGCATCATCCTTGAATACCCGATTACGGGGCACATTGCGTTCTTGTGCATAAGCTTCGCGAAAGCGCGCCAATTCGCGCACGATCCCAAGGAAGCGGGCCGAATTGGTGCGGGTCTTTACCCGCATCCACGCCTCATCCGGGTTCACGCGGTAGGTGGCCGGATCGTTCAGCACCGCCATCTCTTCGGCGACCCATTTGATACGGCCCGATTTGCGCAACTCAGCCGACAGATACTCATAAATATCGCGCAGATGGGTCACATCCCCCACCGCATAGGTTTTTTGCGCATCGGTCAAAGGACGGCGCGACCAATCGGTGAAACGGGATGATTTATCAAGGGACGATTTCGCAATCTTGCGCACCAGCGTCTCGTACCCTGCCTGATCGCCAAAGCCGCAGACCATCGCCGCGACTTGGGTATCAAACAGCGGTGCCGGAATCAGCCCTTCATCCACAAAGAAAATTTCAAGATCCTGGCGCGCGGCATGGAATACCTTGACCACGCCCGCATCCCGGAACAGATCATAAAGCGGATCAAGCGACAGCCCATCGGCCAACGGATCAACAAGCACCGCATCGCTGCCCGCCTCATCCTGGTAGGCCAACTGCACAAGGCAAAGCTTTGAATAATATGTGCGTTCGCGCAGGAATTCGGTATCGACGGTGACGTAGTCGCGCTTGGCCGCCTCTGCGCAAAATGCGGCAAGGTCCGGGGTCGTGGTGATTGTCTTCATGCGTGCCTGTCTGCTTTTCGGCCCTGCGCGTTGCGCGCGGGTCCCCTCTGATAGGCCATTGCGGCGGGCTTGAAAAGATGCGGCTAGATGCGAAGCACGCAACGCCCGCCACATTGTGCGCGCCATTGCAAAGCGCTGCCGCTTCTAGAGATGCACGACCGTCCGATCCCCAACCACAAAACGTCGCAGAACTTCTGGATAAAGCGCATGCTCTAAAGGCAACAGCCTTGCGGCCAGCGCATCGGGCGTATCACCGGGCAGCACCTCAATCTGGGCCTGCCCCAGGATCGGTCCATCATCAAGGGTCGCCGTCACCTCATGCGCGGTGCAGCCATGGATAGCATCACCAGCCGCCAAGGCGCGGGCATGGGTGTCCAGCCCTTTGTATTTGGGCAAAAGCGATGGGTGGATATTCAAAATCCGCCCGTCCCATTTGGCGACAAATTCTGCCGACAAGACGCGCATAAAGCCCGCCAGACAGATCACATCCGGGGCGGCGGCGATCAAAGCGTTTTGCAAGGCGGCTTCAAAGGCGGGCTTGTCGTGCGGATAATCCTTGTGGCTGACGACGGTCGTGGGAATGCCCAAGCCTTCGGCTTTGGCAAGGCCGCCTGCCGCGGGCTTGTTCGACACGACCAAAACAGGTCGGGCCGGGTGATCCCCCACCATCGACTTGGCCAAGGCCACCATGTTTGACCCGCTTCCCGATATCAGGATCGCAACCCGTTTCATGCAAGATCTTTGGAATAACGCACGCCTGCACCGGCTGTTACTTCGCCCATCACGCAGACATCATGGCCCGCCGCATCAAAGATATCACCGACCGCTTGGGCCTGATCGCGCGCGGCCACAACAACCATACCAATCCCGCAGTTGAAGGTTTTCAACATTTCGGACTGTTCCAGCCCCGCCTCCTGTGCCAACCATTGAAAGACCGCGGGCAGCGGCCATGCGCGCAGATTGATATCCGCCCCAAGCCCCTCTGGCAGCACACGCGGCAGGTTTTCGGTCAAACCACCGCCTGTGATATGGGCCAAAGCGTGGACGGCATCGGTTTCTTTCAGCGCCTGCACGCAACCCTTGACGTAAAGCGTTGTGGGGGCGAGCAGTGCTTCGCCCAATGTGCCGTCGCCAAAGGGCGATGGCGCGTCCCAGCCAAGGCCAGACTGTTCAACCACTTTGCGCACCAGTGAATATCCATTGGAGTGCACACCGTTTGAAGACAGGCCGATCAGCACATCGCCTTCGACCACGCCACGGGGAATATCCGTGCCGCGCTCCATCGCGCCAACGCTGAAGCCCGCAAGATCGAAATCCCCCTCCGGGTACATCCCCGGCATCTCTGCCGTTTCACCGCCAATCAGGGCGCAGCCCGATAGTTCGCACCCTTTGGCGATGCCGTTGATGATGCGCGTGGCGGCATCCAGTTCCAGCTTGCCGGTGGCAAAATAATCTAGAAAGAACAAGGGTTCGGCCCCTTGGCAGACCAGATCATTGACGCACATGGCGACCAGATCAATGCCGACACCATCCACAAGCCCTGTATCAATGGCGATGCGCAATTTGGTGCCAACCCCGTCCGTAGCCCCCACAAGGATCGGGTCCTGATAGCCTGCGCCTTTCAGATCAAACATCGCCCCAAAGCCCCCAAGGCCCGACATGACGCCGGGGCGGGCGGTGCGTTTGGCGGCTGGCTTGATCCGTTCGACCAGCGTATTGCCTGCATCAATATCAACGCCTGCATCCGCATACGTCAGCCCGTTCTTTTTGGTCATGGCGCGTCCCCTTTGGTGTTTGGGCAACCCCCTACCCGATCTGCCCAAGCCCCGCCAGTCTGATCTTGACCCCGCGCGCAGGGCTGCGTATCGAAACGATCACGGGGGGCCTGTAGCTCAACTGGTTAGAGCAGAGCGCTCATAACGCTTTGGTTGCGGGTTCAAGTCCTGCCGGGCCTACCAAAAACCCCATCAAAATTGAGACAATCCTAACTTCCTTGCCCCATACCGCATCCATTGGTTGCGAAGTTCCCCCATTGCTGTATCGGGGTACGCAAAAAGGGAAATGGGGCATTATGGCTGACATCACATCTACAACGACCAATGCCGCAGCGCGGGATTGGGTCAGTGTTCTGGCGAAATACCGCGAACCAAACAGCTGGCGCAGCAGTTTTGAACTTGGCATCAGCGCTGTGCCGTTTATCGCACTTTGGGTGCTGGCCTGCTGGGTGGCGCAATATAGCTACCTTGGGGCCTTCCTGATTTCGGCGATCAATGGAGGCTTTTTGTTGCGGCTGTTTTGTATCCAGCACGATTGCGGGCACGGATCTTTCTTTGGGAACCGCCGGGTCAGCGATTGGGTCGGGCGCACGCTTGGGGTGGTGACATTCACACCCTATGACGTCTGGCGGCGCACCCATTCGATCCACCACAGCCATGCAGGTGATCTGGGCAAGCGCGGGATCGGCGATGTGATGACCCTCACGATTGAGGAATATCACCAGCGCACGTGGTTCGGGCGCCTGCTTTATCGCGCCTATAGGCATCCGCTTGTGATGTTTGGGCTTGGGCCATCCTATATTTTCCTGCTGCAAAACCGCTATCCGTTCAGCTGCGAAGGCCAAGGGGCGAAATACTGGGTGTCTGCCATGGGCACGAACCTTGCCACGGCCGTGATCCTTGGGATCATCGTTTATTTCGGGGGCTGGCAGGCGCTGGTTCTGGTCGCCCTGCCCTCAACCATCGTGGCCGCATCCGTGGGCGTCTGGCTGTTTTATGTGCAGCACCAGTTTGAAAACACCCATTGGGATGAAGCGCATGATTGGCAACTTCATGAAGCCGCGCTGCACGGCAGTTCACACTATGATCTGCCGCCGATCCTGCGCTGGTTTTCAGCCAATATCGGAATCCATCATGTGCATCACCTTTACAGCCGCATTCCGTTCTACCGCCTTCCAGAGGTGCTGCGCGATCACGAAGAACTGGTGGATTGTTCACGCATGACCCTGCGCCAAAGCTTTAAATGCGCACAGCTTGATCTTTGGGATGCCGGCAATCGCAAGCTTGTTTCATTCGCCACCGCACGCAAACTGCGGGCTGCTGCTTAGGCCACAAGGGGGCGCATGCAATTGTATACAGCCCCCTTTCGCCAAGCGTTTTTCTGCTTTATTTGACCGCAAAGCCAACACATCAAAGGGAAACCCATGACAAAGATCAAGGTTGAAAACCCCGTCGTCGAACTTGACGGCGATGAAATGACCCGCATCATCTGGCAGTTCATCAAAGACAAACTGATCCTGCCTTATGTGGACGTAGATCTGAAATACTATGATCTTGGCATGGAAGTGCGGGATGAAACCAACGACCAGATCACAATTGATGCAGCCGAGGCGATCAAGAAATACGGCGTTGGCGTTAAATGCGCGACCATCACACCAGACGAAGCACGGGTTGAGGAATTCGGGCTTAAGAAGATGTGGCGCTCTCCCAATGGGACGATCCGCAACATCCTTGGCGGCGTGGTCTTCCGCGCACCGATCATTTGCCAAAACGTGCCCCGCCTTGTGCCCGGCTGGACGAACCCTATCGTCATCGGGCGACACGCCTTTGGTGACCAATATAAAGCCACCGATTTCCTGATGCCCGGCCCCGGCAAACTGACGATGAAATTCGTCGGCGAAGACGGCACGGTGATCGAAAAAGACGTCTATGATGCACCATCCGCAGGTGTCGCCATGGGCATGTATAACCTTGACGAATCCATCGCAGACTTCGCCCGCGCGTCATTCAATTACGGGCTGAATATCGGCTGGCCCGTCTATCTGTCGACCAAAAACACAATCCTGAAAGCCTATGACGGGCGCTTTAAGGATTTGTTCCAGAAGGTTTATGACGAAGAATTCGCCGCCGACTTCAAGAAAGCGGGCCTGTATTACGAACACAGGCTGATCGACGATATGGTCGCATCGGCGATGAAATGGTCGGGAAAATTCGTCTGGGCCTGCAAGAACTACGATGGTGATGTGCAATCTGATACAGTGGCGCAGGGCTTTGGGTCACTTGGCCTTATGACCTCGCAACTGATGACACCGGATGGCAAAATTGTTGAGGCCGAGGCCGCGCACGGCACCGTCACCCGCCACTACCGCCAGCATCAGGCGGGTGAGGCGACATCGACAAATTCAATCGCGTCGATCTTTGCCTGGACCGGCGGGCTGAAGCACCGCGCAAAGCTTGACGACAATGCGGAACTGATGACCTTCTGCGAAACGCTTGAAAAGGTGATCGTGGATACGGTCGAAAGCGGACATATGACCAAAGACCTTGCGCTGCTTGTTGGCCCCGATCAGTCATGGCTGACCACGCAAGGCTTCCTTGAGAAGATTGATGAGAACCTGAATGCGGCGATGTAGGCCAAAAACAAGCTTGTGACACTTACGGCGCATCCTTTTCGCAGGGTGCGCCGTTTTACTGTCAGACAGAACACATCAAGGAAAACATGCGGCACATACGCCCCCGCATACGGCTTCTGAGACACACGGCCGGGAAAGCCAAAGCACAGCCATATTTTAAGGGGTGGTCATTGCGCGCCAGACCCGCTATCGCCCGCCTCAAACTCCGCATTCCGAGGCACCCGAAATGGATATCCGCAATATCGCGATCATCGCGCACGTCGACCACGGCAAGACCACACTTGTTGACGAACTTCTCAAACAGTCCGGCGTCTACCGCGAAAATGAGGCGACGCAAGAACGCGCGATGGACAGCAATGACATCGAACGCGAACGCGGGATTACGATTTTGGCCAAATGTACGTCCGTTGAATGGGCGGGCACCCGGATCAACATCGTCGACACCCCCGGCCACGCTGATTTCGGTGGCGAGGTTGAGCGCATCCTGTCGATGGTCGACGGTGTTGTTTTGCTGGTGGATGCCGCCGAAGGGCCAATGCCGCAGACCAAGTTTGTGACATCTAAAGCGCTGGCGTTGGGCCTGCGCCCCATCGTTGTGCTGAACAAAGTTGACAAACAAGATGCCGAACCGGATCGCGCCTTGGATGAATGTTTCGATCTGTTTGCAAACCTTGATGCGGACGACGAACAGCTTGATTTTCCGCATCTTTATGCATCGGGCCGTTCTGGCTGGTGTGACGCCGAACTTGATGGGTCGCGCGAAAACCTTGATGCGTTGTTCGATCTGATCCTCAAGCACGTCCCGCAGCCTGCGCAAATCTCGCGCCGCGAAGAACCGTTTCAGATGCTTGCCACCACCCTGTCGGCTGATCCCTTCATGGGCCGCATCCTGACGGGCCGCGTCGAGGCCGGCACATTGCGCGCAGGCGAAACCGTCAAAGCCTTATCGCGTGATGGCGAAAAGCTGGAACAGTTCCGCGTCTCGAAAATCCTCGCCTTCCGGGGTCTGTCCCAGACCGCCATCGACGTGGCCGAAGCCGGTGACATCGTCACCCTTGCGGGCATGACCAAAGCGACCGTGGCCGACACGATCTGTGATGTCAGCATCAACGATGCGATCCCGGCCCAGCCGATTGATCCGCCCACGATCACCGTGACTTTCGGGATCAACGATTCACCGCTTGCAGGTCGTGACGGCAAAAAGGTCCAATCCCGCGTGATCCGCGACCGCCTTATGAAAGAGGCCGAAGTGAACGTCGCCATTAAAAT
Source organism: uncultured Cognatiyoonia sp. (assembly GCA_964414165.1). Taxonomy (GTDB): domain Bacteria; phylum Pseudomonadota; class Alphaproteobacteria; order Rhodobacterales; family Rhodobacteraceae; genus Cognatiyoonia. Next base: position 53 of record CAYPVL010000110.1, on the reverse strand, counting down.
CAACGACACGCCACAGGGTGATGCGTTTGAAGTGTCGGGCCGCGGCGAATTGC
>CAYPVL010000109.1:0-9368 GCA_964414165.1 uncultured Cognatiyoonia sp. | reverse complement strand
GTCTTTGGAAGTGCTCAAGCAGATTTCCTCGACCGGCTATCTGCGCAAGCGGATGCCACAGGATCTGGTGGTCTACCAAGGTGGCATGGGCGCAACAGCCTTGTCCGGCGATGCGGCGGCCTTGCAAACCATGGTCCCTGAAGCGGGCGAAACATCAGCAGTGGCCGTGGCCACATCCATGTCGGCGCGTGATCAGGCGAAAATGCAAGGCTACGAGGGCGAGGCCTGCGGCGAATGCGGCAACTACACCCTTGTGCGCAACGGGACATGTATGAAGTGCAACACCTGCGGCGGAACGTCTGGGTGCTCATAAAACTCTTCTAGAAGAGTTTTGGCTGTAAGAGTTTTCTAGAAAACTCTGTAGCGACAAAAGGTTACCGGCGGCAGCTTCTAGTTGCCCCCGGCGTGGATCGGGCCGCAGGCAAAAAACACCGAGCGGTATAAACATCGAGCCCGATAAACGAAACTCATGGGGTCCCTTCGGGGGCCCCTTTTTTCTGCAGCATCACGCTATCGCCTTTTCGCTGATCGGATATGTATCGTGTCTGAAACCGGCCTGACGCGCAAAGGACACCTATGTTTTGGCGCGTGCCGCATTATGTTGCGGTAACGAAGTGAACATCGCACGCGAAAGGAGGGCGGAGATGTCAAAAACCACCCACCTGCCAGAGCGGCTTTACCTTGATTTCGACAGTTTCTTTGCATCCGCAGAGCAGCATTTTAACCCGGCGCTGCGCGGCAAACCGGTCGGCGTTATCGCACTTGATTCGGCGCATACGGGCTGTATCGCGGTCAGTCGCGAAGCAAAGACATTGGGCGTAAAGGCCAATGTCGCTGCACGCGATGCAAGGGCTTTGGTGCCGGATATGATTTTTGTGGTGGCGCGCCCTGATATTTATGTGCGGTTGCACAAACGTATCCTTGCTGCGATTGAAACTGTCCTGCCCATTCAATATGTCCGGTCGATCGACGAAGTGGTCTGCGCCCTCTTGCCCAGCGAAGCACGCGACTGTTTGGCTTTGGCGGGGCAGATCAAGGCTGTGCTGCGCGATGAATTTAGCCCGGTTCTTACCTGTTCAATCGGCATGGCGCCGACCGAACTTTTGGCCAAAATCGCAGCAGAGCGGCACAAACCAAACGGGACACTTGTTTTGGATCCCGCAATGTTGCCGGATGCTTTGGCCGATTTGAAGCTGACGAAATTGCCCGGCGTGGGTGCGGGGATGGTCAAACGCCTGGCCGCCGCAGGCATCCATGATTTTCCAGCCCTTTGGGCCTTGGCCCCAAAGCAGGCCCGCGCGATTTGGGGCAATGTGGAAGGGGAAAGGGTTTTACAGGAACTGCACGGAACACACGCCCACCGTGCCCAGACGCGCAAGCGGATGTTCGGGCACAGTCGCGTGTTGCCAAAAACATGGCGCAGCCCTGCGCGGATCGCGGATTGCGCGCGGCAATTGCTGGCAGGGGCTGCGCGTCGTCTGCGGCGCACTGATTTGCGGGCCTCAAAGTTGACGCTGTCTTTGCGCGGCCAGCGTTTGCGCGCGACGCGCGCCAAAGACGCCGAAGTGCCGCGCTGGCATTGGGAAGGACATTTTCACCCCGCGCGTGATGATCGCAGCTTTGGCCTTGCATTGGCGCGCGGCTTGGCCGAGGCCCGCGCGCAGATTTCGTTTACGCCCCACGCTGTGTCCGTCATGCTGCACGGCTTGGATGCAGAGACTGACCTGACAGGCGATCTTTTCGATACCTTGTCAGATGATGCCGATACTCGCGCGCGTTGGGAAAAAGTCAGCGAAACGATGGATCAAATGCGCGCGCGCTTTGGTGGCAAGGCGCTGTCACTTGGCGTTCATGACGCGGTGCCCGGCGGGTATGTCGGCGGCAAGATCGCCTTTGGCCGCATCCCCGAGGCTGAGGATTTCGAAGATGCAATCGGTGAAGATGGCGACACACATTTCTGCACGTTTTAAGCGGTGCATAGGCCTTGGCCAGAGCGGCGATGCATATGTGCGTGCATTTCAGGCCGCGAAGCATCGCATTTCGTTAAGCACTTGCGACATCGTGTCGGCGGCCATGGGCGGGTAGCAATGAAAGCCTTGCAATTCATCCGCATTACCAAGGTCCAGCCCGAACAATTGGTCCGGGCTTTCAACGCCTTCTACCACCAAATCAAGGTCCAGACAGCGGGCCATCGAAATGATCGTGTTGCTGATCGCTTGGGCTGACCGGTCTTGGGGCAGCTGATCAAGGAAACTTTTATCAACCTTAATGCGCGAAATCGGCAACTTGTGAATGCGGCTAAGCGATGAATACCCAATCCCGAAATCATCAATCGCCCAGCGACAGCCAATCCCGGCGACCGCAGCCATTTGCACAAGGCGCACCTCTGCGGCCTGTTCAAGTGATCCTTCGGTCAGTTCAAATTCAATCCGTTCGGGCGCGATCTTGAATTCTTGCAATGTGGCGGCGACGACGCGGGCAAAATTGGCATCATCCAACTGCAATGGCGACACGTTCACTGCAATCGGAGGTGGAGTCTGCCCCTGTGCGATCCAATCGTTAATCTGTGCGCAACATCTGCGCAGCACCCAATTGCCAATCTGATGGATCAGGCCAAATTCTTCGGCGACGGGGATGAAAATATCCGGGCTGATCGTGCGGGTCGGGGAATTCCAGCGCAAAAGCGCCTCAAGCCCAGTAATGTGGCGGCTTTTGTAGTTCACTTTGGGTTGGTAAAATAGCTCTAGCTCGTCATTGGAAATGGCGCGTTCAAGGTCTTGCACCATCGCCTCAAGTTCGCAGCCATTCAGCCCGTTGCCGTTCTTGAAATGCGCGCGCTCAAACTTGCTGCGGCGCTTGTCGACATAAAGGTTCCGGTCGGCCCGCTGCACCAAATCTGTGGGGGTGACGGGCAAATCGGTCTTGGTGACAGTGGTCACGCCGATGCTGGCGGGTGAAAGAACTTTGGTGCCAAAAACCTGAAACTGCGCCCGCAAAACCGCGCGCAAACGGTCGCGGATCGTGTTGGGGGTCTCAGGTCTCACCTCATCTTCGTAGATCACGCCAAATTCATCCCCGCCGGTGCGCGCAACCAAGGCGCTTGGGCCAAAATGGGATGCAAGTTCGGTTGAAAACTGTTTCAACAGGCCATCGCCGTAGGGATGGCCATAGGTGTCGTTCACAACTTTAAAATCATCCAAATCCAGCAAAATCAAAGTGGTAGCCCCACCATCTGACGCAAGACGCGATAGGGCGGCCTTGCAGCGTTCATCAAAGGCGGCGCGATTGGCAAGACCGGTGAGCGGATCTGTATAGGCCATTTCGCGCAGGCGCTGTTCCTGTTCCTTGCGGGCAATGCAATAGCGGGTCGCGCGCGAAATCGAACTGATCGACAGCTTGTCTTTGTGGATGAAATCAGCCGCCCCCTTGGCGATTGCTTTGTGATCAAGGTTTATTTCGCCATCGCCAGTAAGCAGGATCAACGGGGTCTTCACCCCAGCTTTTGTAAGGGCTGCGATAATATCCACGCCGTCTTCTTGGGGCAGGTTGTTGTCAATGAAGCAGACGTCAAAATCGTTGGCCGTTTTAATCAAGTGTTCGGTGCGCGGATCAGGGTCCCATTCAAGGGAAAGGTCATCATTTTCAAACGCCGCCTCAAGGCCGCGCTTGATGAAGTGAAAGTCAATCTCATTATCTTCTACGACAAGTATGCGCACAGTAAACTCCAGCAAGGTTTCGTTGACCTTACGGGCGAGTTGGTTACTAAATATTTAATCTTGCGAAGCTGTTAACAGGCGTTTCGTCACCATTATGGCCAAAAGGTTAATAAAACCAAGGATTTCGAACTTTCGTTAACCATTTGTTAACCTTTTGCATACAACCTTAGGGAGATTAGCAACCTGAGTCGCTTGGAACCCCACTATTGGATCTGCCTCACGCAACACTGATGGCACATCTGCGGTCAAACCCTTTGGGGCTGGGCCGCCTTAAAAGATACTTTGGTCATTTATACCTGATCCTTGCGTTGCTTTTCTCGACCAATGCAATCCACGCCCAATCCCCCGTTGTTTTAGGGTGGGACGGAACGCGCCCTTTGGCTTATGCGGATGACAATGGTGCGCTGACCGGGCTTTTTGTCGATCTTGCTGCAGAACTTGGGGCCGAGATTGGGTTTGACGTGACCTACAAACAGGTTCCCAATTTGGATGGCTGGATCGCAAGTCTTGTCAATGGGACGACGGACATCATCCCCGGTGTTCCCAAACTTGACCCGATTGCCGATACCGCCCTTTTCTCGCAGGCTGCCTTTGTTCAGCAGGTGCGGCTGATGGTGCTGGTTGAGAATGCGCATTCCATTCCGCGCGATAACTTGACGGGGTTCCGGGTTGGAACCATCCCGCCTGCCACCGGGTCCGATCCGGCAATCCTGCCCGGTGCGACCGTGGTGCCTTTTGCATCTGCAAAGGCGGCGATGATTGATCTGCTGAGCGGTGATATCGATGCAATCTCGGCACCGACCTTCTTTACGTTGTCTGCAGCGCGCGCCGCCCGCGTGGATCACCGGGTGACGTTTACGGCTGAACATCTGCTTGAATACGAACTGTATGTGGCGTTGCATGAAAGCCGCGCAGACCTGCTGGACCCCATCAACGCCGCACTCACCCGGATGGAACAGGATGGGCGTTTGCAAGACCTTGCGCGACACTATGCTGTCGAATTGCCAGCAGCCGTTCCCGAAGTGCTGATGGTCGGGGTTTACCATTTCCCACCGTTTCAGGTTGTGAACGCGGATGACACGGTGACCGGGTTCTCGGTCGAATTTATCCGGGATGTCGCAAGGCGCGCGGGGCTTAAACTGGCGTTCAAAGAACTCACGCTGGAAGAATGGCAGGCCGGACCGGGGGTGGGGGGGTATGATATGCTGCCCCAAGCCGAGATCAATGATGATCGCCGCGCGCGCATGGAATTTGCCTATCCGGTAAAACAGGCCCAACTGTCGATCTATACGCGGGCGGGCGAAAATGACGGGATCACCGACCTTTCCAGCTTACAAGGCAAACGCGTCGGCATCTCGGCGGCGCATCTGTTCCGTGGCTTAACCGAAATTCGGGGCGATCTGATGCTTGTGATGCTGGGAAGCCCACATGATCACCTGAACACGCTTTTGGGTGGTGATGTGGATGCGGTGCTTTATCCGCCGCAAGCGTTCAATGAACTGATCCAATCGCGTAATCTTAACGACCGGATCATTGAGATCACACCACCGATCCATACGATTCAACGCGCCCCTGCACTGCGCCCCGGTCTTGGTGCGGTCCGCGAACAGTTAAATGCGATTATTCCGGGCTATCTTGCGTCTAGCGAATACCGCGATCTGCGCACAATCTGGTTCGAAGAACCATCGTTCTGGACACGCCAAAAGATATCTTTCGCAATCGGCAGCATGGCTTTGGCCCTTGTGGCGCTGATCCTATTGGCCCTGTGGCACTGGCAACGGGGGCAGCGCAGGCTGCTGCAACTGCAACGGCGCGAGCTGGCGAATGAGACGGTTTATAATGAGCACCTCAAACATCTTGTGCACCAGCTTGAACGCTCAAACGAGAACCTAAATGATTTTGCCTATATCGCCTCGCACGATTTGAAAGAACCACTGCGCGGCATCGCGATCAACGCAGACTTTCTGTTGCGCGAAGATGTATCAGGGGCCTCAAAAAAGCGGATCGACCGCATGGTCGTTCTCACCACACGGATGGAGCAGCTCATTTCAGACCTGTTGTTCTTTTCGCGCCTTGGGCGGGATGAAAGAAACCGCGAAAACGTGAATCTGATCAACCTGTTGAGAGATCTGAAATCTGACTTGCGCGAAACCCTGGATGAACGGGGCGGGATGATCACAGTGGCGACGCATCTGCCTGCGGTCAGTGTGGAACGCTCGCGCGTACGCACGGTCTTTTACAATCTGATCATGAATGGGATCACATATAACGATTCCGAAAAGAAGCTGATCGAGATCGGCTTTCGAAAGGTGGTTAACGTCAACGGTGCCACTTTGCGGGATGTGTTCTTTGTCAAGGACAACGGGATCGGCATCGATGAGAAGAACCGGGACAAAGTCTTCCGAATCTTTACGCGGCTGAACCGGGAATCCGAATATGGACGCGGCACCGGGGCTGGGCTGTCCTTCGTCAAGAAGGTGCTTGAAATCTATGACTGCGAACTGACCTTCGCATCACAGGTCGGCGTGGGCACAACCTTTTTCTTCACGCTGCCAATCGCAAAAGCAGGCGCAATAGACATCACAGACATTGAAAGGACGGTCGCGTAATGAATTCCACTTCTACCATCTTAATCATCGAGGATTCTATCGATGATTATGAAGCCTGCGTCGCGGCGCTGACGCAGGACCATAATCTGGCCAACCCAATTTTTCACTGTGAAACTGGCGATGATGCTTTGGCTTATCTGCGCGGCACAGGGCGTTTTGCCGATCCGCGCCCGGATATGCCCTGTCTGATCCTGCTTGATCTGAACCTGCCCGGAACCGACGGACGCGAGGTGCTGGCTGAAATCAAGGTCGATCCAGACCTCAAATCGGTGCCCGTTGTCGTGATGACCAGTTCACGGGATCAAACCGATATCGATTCCTGCTACCGGCAGGGGGCCAACAGCTATATCGTGAAACCCGTTGATCTGAACGGCTTTATACAGGCGATCGCGCGGTTGCGGGACTATTGGTTCCAGATCGTGCTGCTGCCCGCGCCAAAATGATGCAGCTTCTCATCATTGATGATGCACCCGAGGATCTGGAGTTTCTGACCGAACTTGCAGACAGCCTTGAAGATGTGCAGGTCGCAGCCTTCGGGTCTGGCAAGGATGCGCTGGATCACTTTCATGAACACGGGGCCGATTGCGTCTTTCTGGACTACCGGCTTGAGGGCGAAGATGGATTGGCCATTCTTGCAGCCTTCCGGGCACGGTCGCACTTTTTGCCCGTGTTCCTGATGTCGGGCCACCACACCGATCAACTTGTTAGTCTGGCAGAAAAAGCGGGGGCAAACAGCGTGCTTCAAAAAGAAAATATTACCGCCAAAGGATTTCGAGAACTGATCATATCAGCCATCGGCGACAGCGAAGAAAAGCGCGGCCACGCGTCGCTTGACCGGGGCGAACGGCAGGTGCTTTTGATCGAAGACAACGCCGATGACCGGGACATGATCGCTGACATGATCCGCGACATTCAGGGCCGCGTGAAGGTCCATGCGGTTGGCACAGGCGATGACGCTTTGGCCTTTTTCAAAAAGCGCGACGTGGATTGCACCATTCTGGATTATCGTCTTGATGCCGAAGATGGGCTGACGGTCCTGACCAAAATCAAAGACATTGACCCGTTTCACCCCGTCATCATGCTGACCGGGCAGGGCAACGAAGACGTGGCGGCGACATCGATCAAGGCAGGGGCCTCGGACTATCTGATCAAACAGCGCCTTACGCGCCCCTACCTGAAAACCGCCATCGAAAACGCGATGAGCCGCACCTTCCTTGAAGCCAAAGTCGCCGATCAGGAAGAAGAGCGGCGGCGCTTTCTGAACGTCCTTGTTCACGATCTGCGCGCGCCTTTGCGCAACGTGCGCGCTTTGGGTGAATCCGCATCAAAAGAGGCAATCAGCGGCAACGTGACCCAGCTTGAAAGCTTGCTTGCGACGCAAGACGCTGTGACGCGCCGTGCTGCCGAACTGGTTGATGCGCTGGAAATCTATGCGCTGCTGGACGGCAAAGTCACCTTCCGCCCTGTGTCCCTTGACCAAGCGGCATTGGCGGCCAAGGAAAATCTGGCCGTCGTCATCGCCGAAAGCAACGCAATCGTCGACATTCAGGAATTGCCGGTGATCGAAGGGCATTTGCCGCAACTCACCCAGATGTTCCAGAACCTGATCGAAAACGCGATCAAATATAACAATGCTGACCGGCCCAACGTGTTGATTACCAGCGACGCACCCGACCACTTCATTGTGCGCGACAACGGCATCGGCATTTCACCCCGGCATTTTGAGGTGATCTTTGCCCCCCTTAAACGATTGTGGAGCAATGGGTCCTACGAGGGCACAGGCCTTGGCCTTGCGACCTGCAAAAAGATCGTGGAACGCCATGGTGGCGAAATCTGGTGTACCTCAAAAGAAGGCGAAGGCAGCGATTTCCACATCTGCATCCCCAAACGCGCGAAATAAAGTCTACCCTTCGCGTGGAATGTCAAACCCCGGTGCGGCAAGGGTAAACCCGTCAAACTGAAACCCCGGCGACACGGTGCAACTGACCAGGGTCCAATCGCCCGTTGTGCGCGCCGCCTGCCAATGGCCCACGGGCACAACGATCTGCGGGCGCTGCCCAGCTGCGAAATCCGCACCCAGCAGATGATCAACAGCCGGGCCTTGGTCTGTTTCAGACAGGGATAACACCAGCGGTGCGCCTGCGTGATAAAGCCAAATCTCGGCGGCATCGACGGTGTGCCAATGGCTGGAGCCACCATCTCTCAAAAGGAAGTAAATACAGGTGCCTGCGGGGCGACCTTCATTTTCGGCAGCCCATGTTTGGCGATAAAACCCACCTTCGGGATGCGGGGCCAGATCAAGCTGGGCGATGATGTCATCGGCGTTCATAAGACCGCACCATGCTGTGTTGTGCTGGCCTTTGCCCAAACGATCCGGGCAAAGGCCAGCGCAAGGATCACTTCAGGATCGAACGGCCGGCATAAACAGCCGTCTCGCCCAGAATTTCCTCAATACGGATCAGCTGATTGTACTTGGCCAACCGGTCAGAGCGGGACAGCGACCCAGTCTTGATCTGCCCGCAGTTCGTGGCAACAGCCAAATCAGCAATCGTCGCATCCTCGGTCTCACCAGACCGGTGGGACATGACGTTTGTGAACTGTGCACGGTGGGCCATATCAACGGCCTGCAGTGTTTCGGTCAATGTGCCGATCTGGTTCACCTTGACCAGCATGGAATTGGCAGACCCTTTGGCGATGCCATCGGCCAGACGGGTCGGGTTGGTCACAAACAAATCGTCACCGACCAATTGCACTTTGTCACCAATCATATCCGTAAGGGTCTTCCAGCCGTCCCAGTCATCCTCGGACATGCCGTCTTCAATGGAAATGATCGGATAGTCTTCGGCCAGCTTGGCAAGGTAGGCGGAGGTCAGCGCCAGGCCTTCGCGCAGGATCTGGGGCGTGTTGGCAAAACCGATGCGCACGTAGCCTTCCAGATCAAAGCAATCGCCCGGCGTGAACATGACCCCGGTTTCCTTGAGCAATCCAACGCAGAAGTCGCGGGATGTGACGGGCAGGTCCAGCTTGACCAGCGTTGTCGTGC
>CAYPVL010000108.1:308-9408 GCA_964414165.1 uncultured Cognatiyoonia sp. | reverse complement strand
CGGACGCATCGTGCCGACTTTGGTCACTTTGGCTGTGTCGTTGCGCCCAAGGTCCAGCAGCATCAGATGTTCGGCCAGTTCCTTTTCGTCCGCCAGCAGGTCTGCTTCGTTGGCGTTGTCTTCCTCTGGCGTGGCACCCCTTGGCCGGGTGCCTGCGATGGGGCGGATCGTCACTTGCGTGCCTTTGACCTGTACCAGAATTTCCGGGCTTGCCCCGATCACCTGATAGTCGCCGAAGTTGAAGAAGAACATATAAGGTGACGGATTTGTGCGCCGCAGCGACCGGTAAAGTGCAAAGGGCTGTTGGGTAAAATCCTGCGTCCAGCGTTGGCTGGGCACGACCTGAAAGATGTCGCCCGCACGGATGTAGTCTTTGGCTTTTTCGACTGCCGCAAGATAGCCGTCATGGCTGAAGTTCGACACCGGGGCGGCCTCGGGTGCCGGGTCTTTCAGCGTCCGGTCTGCCGGCATCGCGCGTTCGAGGCTGCGTTGTGCGTCCATCACCCGTTCGGCAGCTTGCGCATAGGCGGCTTTGGCGGGTAACCCACTGTTGGCCCAAGCGGGGGCGACAAGGATCACATCGCCCTTGACCCCGTCAAGAACGGCCACGACCGAGGGGCGCAGCATGACCGCATCGGGCAGGCCAAGCGGGTCGGGGTTCACATTCGGCAAATGTTCCACAAGCCGGATCATGTCATAGCCAAGATAGCCAAACAGGCCAGCCGAGGCCGCAGGCAGATCGGCTGGCAGATCAATCCGGCTTTCCGCCAAAATGCTGCGCAAAGCGGTTAGCGGGTCGTCCTTCATCGGCTCGAAAGCTTCCGCATCAAAGCGCGCGTTGCGGTTCAGTCGCGATGTGGTGCCTTTGCATTCCCAGATCAGATCGGGGTTCATCCCGATGATCGAATAGCGCCCGCGCACTTCGCCACCTGTGACGCTTTCCAACACGAAGGCGTTCTTGCCCGCATGCGTCAGCTTCAGCATCAAGGACACAGGCGTATCCAGATCAGCGGCGATGCGCGTATAAACGATTTGGTTTTCGCCCGCGTTGTAGCGGGCAGAAAAGTCATCAAGGCTGGGCAGAAGGGACATCGGCGCTATTGGAACTGTGCGTGGATCGCGTTGATCGCCGCTTGGTCAAGGGTCACATCTGTCTGGGTTTGCAGCGTATTTGCGTAGGCCTGAAAGATGTCTTGGGCGATGCCTGCGGCGGCGGATTGCAAAACAGCGTCGCGGTTGGCGGTCGTGTTCGGATCATCAGCAGCGGGCGGCGCGATGGATTCAAGGCGCACGATCAATGTGTTGCGGCTTGAGGGCACAACGCGCACCTCGCCCGGTGCCATCTCGAAGACCTCGGTCATGAATGCGGGCGGTGTGCCTTCGACAAAGCTGCGCCGGGTGAGGCTGGGTTCTGCGATGGCCAGCAGCCCTGTGTCATTGATATTGCTGTCGGGGGTGATGGTGGCGGCGATTTGCGCGGCGCGTGCGTTGATCGCATCGCGCATCTTTTCGGCGTCCCATGCGGTACGTACCTGATCTGCGACCTCATCAAAGGGGCGCAGGGTTGGCGGTGTGATCGCATCAAGGCGCAGGGCAAAGACGCCCCCATCTTCAAGGTTCTCAAGCGTGGGGAAATCATCTTCTGTGACGCTGTTGGCCGCCAGTCGGAACGTTTCATAAGCGGCAATCCCGCTAAAGCTGTTTTGATCAAAGCTGAGCGTGCCAACCTCCATCTGCGTGGTCTCGGCCAGTTGTTCAAGGGTCGCACCACCCGCCAGCATATCGTTGAAATCCTCGGCCAGCGTGTCGATTTGGCGGCGGGCGCGGTCGGCGGAAAGTTCCTGGCGCAGATCCGCAGAGGCCTCTTCAAAAGTTGTGACCTGTGCGGCAAGAACCGCGTTCATACGAAACAAGGCCGGGCCAAGGTCTGTGGCAAAAGGGCCGACCACATCACCGGGGGTGGCGGCAAAGACGCCATCGGCGGCAGCGCCCAGATCACGGCGATCCACATCGCCCATATCGGCATCCGTCAGCGCAAGACCGCGTTCGGTGACAAGGTCCTCAAACGTGGCTTCGCCGTCCTGCACGCGGGCAAGGGCGGCAGCGGCGGCATCGTCATCAAGGAACACAAGGCGTTCGACAAGGCGACGTTCGGGCTGGTTGAACTGGGCTTCACGATCCTCAAAGGCGCGCCGCAGATCATCCTCGGACACCTCAAGATCGTCTTGGATCATGTCGGGGGTGACCCATGCATAGGTTATTTCGCGCTGTTCGGGGGCGGTAAAGGGGGCGGGGTTTGACGCGTAATATGCCTGTAGATCGGCATCCGTCGCACCGGGCAATGGGGCCGTCAGGTGAGTTTCATCGACTGCGGCCCATGTGATCACGCGCTGTTCACCGATGAATTGCACAAGCGCGTCGGCATAGGCTTCGGGCGCTGTCACTGCACCCACGACAGCCCCTTGCAACAAAGTGCGCGCGCCTTGGTCGCGGATAGCGGCTTCAAACGTGGCTTCGGTTTGGCCTGTGCGGGACAGGGCACCGCGATAAGCGGTGCGGTCAAATTCTCCGTCGGTGCCACGGAAGGCAGGGGTGCGCAGGATTTCTTCCAAGACCCGGTCATCACCCACCGAAATACCAAGGTTCGCAGCCTCATTATCCAAGGCCCGTTCGGTGACAAGGCGCGCCTGCACCGCCCGGTCAATGCCAAGCGCCAAAGCCTGCTGCATCGGAATGGGCCGCTGCTCTTGCGCCTCAAAGGCGCGGATCTGGTTGTTGAGGGCGATCTGATACTGCCGGGTTGTGATTTCTTTGTCGCCAACCGTCCCGATGGTGCGGTTGTGGCTGTTAAACGATCCAAGATCGGTGAACATCAGCCCGAAGAACAACAAAACCACGACCACACCGACAAAAATCCGGTTGCCTGTTCCCTTTTTCGCCATCTGCTTGGTCCACCTTTATCACTGCCTGCGCCCGCTTGGTCGTGCGCTTTGGGCATGAATATGCAGGGAAAGGGCGGGGTGCAAGTGTTACAAGCCAGCGAGCCGGGTGAACAATTCGTTAATTCCGGCTCGGTCCACATTCGCAAAGGCAATCCGCAACTGTTCAGGCCCACCGGGCAGGCTGTCGGGCATGAACATCGTGCCCGGAAGCGTCAGCACGCCTGCATCGCGCACAAGCCGTTGGGCAAGCTGGTCAGAGCGTTCATCAAAGGGGTGTTTCATGTAGGCAAAATAAGCCCCGCACCCCAAAAGTTCCCAGCCTTTGGCGGCCAGCTTTGGGAAATTCTCCGCAATCGCGGCCCGCCGGTCAAGGATTTCAAGCCGCTCATTCGCAAGCCAATCGCCAAGGTTCTGCATTCCCCAAAGTGCGGCCCGTTGTCCGATCTGGTTGGGGCAGATCGTGACGGTATCAAGGAACTTTTCAACCTCGGCCAGTCGCGCGGGGCTGGCGATGATTGCCCCCACCCTGTGGCCGGTCAGCCGGTAGGCTTTGGAAAAGGAATAAAGCTGGATCAGCGTATCATCCCAATCGGGATCAGCGAACAGATCATGCGGCGCGCCGGTACGGCTATCAAAATCGCGGTAGGTTTCATCGACGCTCAGCGCCAGCCCGTGTTTGCGCGCCAGATCACGGAACGCCGAAAGCGTGGCGGCAGGATATTCAACACCGCCCGGATTATTGGGGCTGACAAGCGCAATCGCGCGGGTGCGCGGGGTGATCAGGCTTGCGGCTTGGTCCACATCGGGGATCAGACCGGGGCCACAGGGCAGGTAGACCGCGTTCACGCCGGACATATCCAGCCACATCACATGGTTGAAATAGAAGGGGGCGGGAATGATCACGTCATCCCCTTCGCCGCAAAGGGTTGCGATGGCGGCGGCAAAGGCCTGATTGCAACCAGATGTAATGGCGACCTGATCGGCGCGCACGGCACCGCCATAAGCCGTGCTCCATTGCGAAGCGACCTCAGCACGCAAATCGGGCAAGCCCAGTACGGGACCATACAAATGCGCCTCCGGGTCGGTCAGCACAATCTGCGCCATCGCCTCCAACATCTGCGGCGGGGGCGGGTCAACCGGGGCGGCTTGCGAGACGTTCAACAAAGGACGCTCCGCCGGGTGCACCACACCTTCCATCCAACGCCGGGCCTCCATCACAGGTGGCGCAAAGGTCGACTGGGTCCGCGTTAACATGAGGCGCTACTCTTCTGTTTCTTTTGAATAAATATATGCCCCCCGGAGGGTCCGCACCCTCAATCCTTACCGCGATATGGTTCGACGTATTGCAGCGCCATATCCCAAGGGAAAAAGATCCACGTATCCTGAGAGACGCCAGTGATAAAGGTGTCTACTTGCGGCTCACCCTCTGGCTTGGCATAGACCGTCGCAAAATGCGCTTTGGGATATAGCTTGCGCACCAGTTCAAGGGTTTTGCCGCTGTCCACAAGGTCATCCACGATAAGGATGCCCGTCCCATCACCCATGATCTCATCATCCGGGGACTTCAGCACCTTCGCTTCGCGGCGCTGGTCGGCTTTGCCGCCGCCCGAATGATAAGACACGACCGAGATTGTATCCACGGTACGGATATCCAATTCACGGGCCACAATCATCGCCGGGGCCATGCCGCCACGGGTGATTGCCACAACAGCCTTCCATGCACCATCATCGGGGCCATTGCCATCAAGGCGCCACGCAAGGGCACGGCTGTCGCGGTGGATCTGATCCCAGCTGATGTGAAAGCCTTTTTCGTGGGGCAGGCGGTCTGTCATGGCTTACTCCTTCGTAATATCGGGGGCGTCCACGGCCTTCATGCCCACGACATGATACCCTGCATCCACATGCAACACTTCGCCCGTAACGGCAGAGCCAAGATCAGACAGCAGATAAAGTGCTGATTTGCCGACCTCTTCCTGTGTCACAGTGCGGCGCAGGGGCGAATTATATTCGTTCCACTTCATAATCAGCCGGAAATCACCGATGCCAGAGGCGGCCAACGTCTTAATGGTCCCCGCACTGATGGCATTGACGCGAATGGCGCGCTTGCCAAGATCTTCGGCAAGATAACGCACCGATGCCTCAAGCGCGGCTTTGGCGACACCCATGACATTATAATGCGGCATGACTTTTTCAGCGCCATAGTAAGTCAGGGTCAGGCAAGACCCACCGTCGGTCATCATCTTCTCGGCGCGCTGCACCACGGCCGTGAAGGAATAGACCGAAATATCCATGGTGGTCAGGAAATTGCCGCGGGTGGTGTCGACATAACGGCCCCGCAATTCGCTTTTGTCAGAAAAGCCAATGGCATGGACGATAAAGTCAAGCTTGCCCCAGCGCGCTTCAAGATCAGAGAAAAGCGTATCAATTGATGCCTCATCGCCCACATCACACGGCAGCACAATGTCCGACCCGACAGAGGCGGCCAAAGGTTCGACCCGCTTTTTCAATGCCTCGCCCTGGTAAGAAAACGCCAGTTCAGCCCCGGCATCCGCGCAGGCCTTGGCAATGCCCCAGGCAATCGATTTGTCATTGGCCAAACCCATGATCAACCCGCGTTGGCCCGCCATCAATTGAGATGTCATGTTACCGTCCTCTTTGCCCGGAAAAGATTAATATAAGCGGTGTAGGCTATTGCCTTTGGGCCATCAAGGCACAGGTTGCAGGTAAGGTCGGGCTTGAAAGGTCAGTTAGCCTTCCCTATACGCCGATTTGCCCATCTGGTGAATGGAATCAGATGGGCCAAAGGATACGCATGACGGACAGGACGGGCATATTCGCGGGTGATGATCCTTTTGCGCTGGCACAAAGCTGGCTGCAAGAGGCGCAAGCGAGCGAAATCAACGACCCCAATGCGATTGCTTTGGCCAGCGTCGATGCGACGGGTATGCCAAATGTGCGCATGGTGCTTTTGAAGGACATCACCGACGATGCCTTCATCTTTTACACCAATTATGAAGGTGTGAAGGGACAGGAACTGCTGGCCAGCGGCAAATGCGCCTTTGTGATGCATTGGAAATCATTACACCGCCAATTGCGGGTGCGCGGTACGGTGGTCAAAGAAGATGGGCAGCGCGCGGATGATTATTACGCATCCCGGTCGCTGAAAAGCCGGCTTGGGGCCTGGGCCTCGCGGCAATCGCAACCCCTCGAATCACGCCGCACTTTAATGGCGCAGGTTGCCAGTGCCACTGCAACCCATGGGACCAATCCAAAGCGGCCACCCTATTGGGGCGGCTTTGCAATTACCCCCGAAGAGATCGAATTTTGGGCAGATGGGGCGTTTCGATTGCATGATCGTTTCCGTTGGCGGCGACAAAATCCAGAAAAACCGTGGAACATTGAAAGATTGTCACCTTAAATACTGGTCGCGCGGTCAACTTAGCGTTATCACTATCGTATACCTTGTTCCGTCTGTATGACGCCTGCCACCTAAAACAGTGAAAAATAGCCCGAATTCGAGACCTTGGCATGAATGCGCACGTAACAACACATATGACCGGCCAGATTAAATGGTTCGATCCAACCAAAGGGTTTGGCTTCATCGTCGCTGATGCGGGTGGGGCAGATATTCTTCTTCACGCAAATGTGTTGCGCAACTTTGGTCAGAGCTCTGTTGCTGATGGGGCGCAGATTTCGGTTGAGGTGCAAAAGACAGATCGCGGCCTGCAAGCGGTCGAGATTCTGTCCATTACACCTCCGGTTGCAGAGGGTGGTGCGCCGCTTGGCGATATGGAAGAAATCTCACCCGAAGATATCGCAAATAGCCCTGTGATGCCGGCCCGTGTGAAATGGTTTGATAAAGGCAAAGGTTTTGGGTTTGCCAATACGTTCGGCAGCTCGGTCGATATCTTTGTGCATATCGAAGTGTTGCGCCGCTCTGGTCTTGCTGATCTTGCCACAGGCGAAGCCGTCAGCGTGCGCACCATGGAAGGCAAGCGCGGACTTATGGCGATCGAGATTTCAAGCTGGGATTCAGCAACTTCATGAAGGCGTGGCTTGGTGCCGTTTGCGCGCTTGGGCTCGCCCAAAGTGCTGCGGCGGCCTGCAGCGATACATCCGTCACCGTCATTGGCGATTTTGGCGAGGCCCGTTTTACGGTCGCGCTTGCCGATACCAATGAAACCCGTGCGCAAGGCCTGATGTTCGTGGAACAAATGGGCACGCTTGAGGGGATGTTATTCGTCTATGACACCCCGCGCCGCGCAACCTTTTGGATGAAGAACACGCTGATCTCGCTTGATATGCTTTTCGCGGATGAAACGGGGACCGTCACAAGGCTGCATGAATTTGCCATTCCCGGTGACGTCACAACCATCGACGGGGGCGATAATGTGATCGCCGTGCTTGAGATTAATGGCGGGCTTTCGGGGCGTCTTGGGATCAAAGAGGGGGATGTTTTGCAGCACCCCAGCTTTGGTGACAAAGCCGCCGCCCCATGTGAATGAAAAACCCCACCAAAGGGGGTTTTCAAATCAGCTTGTTGGGCTTAAAGACGCAAACAGTCGGGGCGTAGCGCAGCCTGGTAGCGCATCTGTTTTGGGAACAGAGGGTCGTAGGTTCGAATCCTATCGCCCCGACCACTTTAAAGAACCCGGTGGGTTGATCTGCGGATCACCACCGGGTTTTTTTATGTCTGCCGCCGACTCAGGCATCCACTAAATGTGGTGGGGGCTTTGGGGTAAAGCCCACCAGATGTGGTCAATAGGTGCCGATTCCAATTTGCGTGATGAAAACGACACAGCAGATTCGCACCTTGGCACAAATTCTAGATCTTGTGCCCGGCCAGTGGGGTGAAAGTGATTCTATACAGGCTGTCTTCACGTAACCCATGACCCAAATCGCGTAAGTCTGCCCATTCGTTACATTTTGTTTGAATGCCTCATGGGCACAACTCTGTGGAGAAATTCGGGGAGGAATCAGAGGACAATTCTCACGGGTCTGTGATCTTGGAGGTCAACGATTTTTTCCTAATATTTCGTGAATATTCCCGTTGACCCGGTCCCTGCAAATACGTCAGGTTGTGCGGGCTGACACACCGCACACTAGATGTGGTAGCACAGCAAGGGGACAGGTTATACGACCAAGATAAGCCCAGTGTTTAGAACGCGTTTGCGCGGCACCATGCTTATTGCCTGCACCTTGCGACTGTCAGCAGAGAACGTCCGCGCATATTTGCCGGACTTGGAGAGAGCGCCGCAACGACGGCAATGAATAAACGGGGCAGACAAAAATGCAAATCGCACGCAACTTTACGACCGCCGGACAAGACGCTTACGCATCTATTGAATTCAACGCGACCACGTCTGAGATTCGCAATCCTGACGGGACAGTTGTGTTCAAACTGGATGATTGCGAAATCCCAAGCACATGGTCGCAAGTTGCATCTGACGTGATTGCACAGAAATACTTCCGCAAGGCGGGTGTCCCATCCGAAGTAAAGCGCATCAAGGAAAAGGGTGTTCCTGAATTCCTGTGGCGCGCAGAGCCTGCGAAAGGCGCGACTTTCGGTGGTGAAACATCCTCCAAGCAGGTCTTTGACCGTTTGGCCGGTGCGTGGACGTACTGGGGCTGGAAAGGCGGCTACTTCACAACTGAGGAAGACGCGCGCACCTACTTTGATGAGATGCGCTATATGCTCGCCACACAGCGTGCCGCGCCAAACAGCCCCCAGTGGTTTAACACAGGTCTGCACTGGGCTTATGGCATCGATGGGCCAGCGCAGGGCCATTATTATGTGGATCACGAAACCAAAGAACTGACGAAATCCACATCGTCCTATGAACACCCTCAGCCGCACGCCTGCTTTATCCAGTCTGTGTCTGATGATCTGGTCAATGACGGCGGGATCATGGACCTGTGGGTCCGCGAAGCGCGCTTGTTTAAATACGGCTCTGGCACAGGCACCAACTTCTCAAGCTTGCGCGGGGCAGGTGAGCCGCTTTCAGGTGGCGGCAAGTCATCGGGCCTTATGGGTTTTCTGAAAATCGGTGACCGCGCTGCCGGCGCGATCAAATCGGGCGGCACAACGCGCCGCGCGGCCAAGATGGTCATCGTTGATGCCGATCACCCCGATATCGAAGAATTCATCAACTGGAAGG
>CAYPVL010000108.1:0-298 GCA_964414165.1 uncultured Cognatiyoonia sp. | reverse complement strand
GTCATCGATGAGCAAAAAGTGGCGAGCAGCGTTGCGGGCTCCAAGATGCACGAGATGAAGCTGAACGCGATTTTTGCTGCGATCAAAGCATGGGACGGGGCCGAGGCAGACGCCTATGATCCCAAGGTAAACAAAGGTTTGGCGGCCGCTGTTAAAGACGCCAAGAAGGTGATGATCCCCGAAACATACGTCAAGCGCGTGCTTGATTATGCAAAGCAGGGACACACCTCTATCGAATTCCCGACCTACGACACGGATTGGGATTCCGAGGCTTATTCTTCTGTCTCTGGCCAGAACT
>CAYPVL010000107.1:0-9462 GCA_964414165.1 uncultured Cognatiyoonia sp. | reverse complement strand
ATGACCGACGCCGACGTCGACGGCGCGCACATCCGCACGCTGCTGCTGACCTTCTTCTTCCGCCAAATGCCGGAACTGATCGAAAACGGACACCTCTATATCGCGCAGCCGCCGCTTTACAAAGTCGCGCGCGGCAAGTCCGAGGTGTACCTCAAAGATCAGGCCGCGATGGACGAATACCTGATCGAACAGGGCATCGACGGCGCGATCCTTCGGCAAGGCAACGGCGATGAAATCATGGGCGCTGACCTGCGCCGCATCGTGGATGAAGCGGTGCGCCTGCGCCGGGTTTTGGAAGCATTCCCAACGCATTACCCACGTCACATCCTTGAACAGGCCGCCATCGCCGGGGCCTTCGTGCAGGGCGCGGTTGATGCCGATCTGCAAGGCGTGGCCGACAAAGTCGCCGCCCGTCTTGACCTGATCGCGCTTGAATGGGAACGCGGCTGGCAGGGACGGATCACGCAAGACCACGGCGTCCGCCTCGCCCGTATTCTGCGCGGCGTCGAAGAAGTCCGCACGCTTGACGGCCCGATGCTGCGGTCAGGTGAGGCGCGCAAATCCGGCACCTTCACGCAATCCCTGCAAGAGGTCTATGACCTGCCCGCCACCCTGATCCGCAAGGACCGCAGCCAGCTGATCCACGGGCCGCTCGATCTGCTGAAAGCGATCCTTGAGGAAGGCGAAAAGGGGCTGTCGCTACAACGCTACAAGGGCTTGGGCGAAATGAACCCAGACCAGCTATGGGAAACCACGCTGGACCCGGATGCACGCACGCTGTTGCAAGTGAAAGTGGACGACGTGGCCGAGGCCGACGATATCTTCACCAAGCTCATGGGTGATGTCGTCGAACCCCGGCGCGAATTCATCCAGACCAACGCGCTTTCGGTGGAAAACCTCGACTTCTAAGTCACTGTTAAAAAACGGTTAATTTAACATAATATGTTTCGCGTGCGAAACATAAGTGCTATTTCACGTTCCGCGCCTTGATCATTTCAACGCCACTTGTGCCCAAAGGCACAACGGCAAACGGGCCACCGTGGCACATATCCTCCGGGTTCTGCGGATCTTGGGCTTGCGCATTCGGCAGAATATCCGCCGCATAATCCTCGGCGTTATCCTTTGGACGAAAGCCCAAGAAAGACGCGCCAGAATTGTCCAACCCGGCACGATCATTATTGGACACACCATAAACAATGCTGAAGCCCACCGTGGGCGAGGTCACACATTTCTCAACCAGTTGCACAGCATCGCCTTCCGACAACCACGTCCCCAAAGCACGGCTATTGCCCGGCTTAGGTGTCGCGGATGCAATACGCATACACACCGTCTCAAGGCCGCGCTTATCCCAATACAAACTGGCCAAATCTTCGGTAAAGCACTTGGCCAAGCCGTAATATGTATCCGGGCGATGGCGGGCATCGACTCCAATGGCATCCTGCTTGGGGTGCATCCCGACAGCATGGATAGAACTGGCAAACACGATCCGTTTTACACCATGCTGATGCGCGCTTTCCCAGATATTATAAGCGCTATAAAGGTTGGAATGGAAAATCTTTTCCCACGCGGCCTCGTCCGCGATGGACCCGAAGTGGACAATCATATCAGCGCCCTCAAGCAGCGCATGCACCTCGTCCCAGACACCGATATCGACCTTCTGATAGGTTTCATTCGGCAGCAAATCCGCGACACCATCGGCGATATCCGTGGACACAAGTTCATCACACAAAGCGGCCAACGGCTTGCGACAAAGCCCACCCAAATAGCCGGCAGCGCCGGTCAATACGATCTTCATCTCTTTACTCCCTCAGCGATCAAATGACCGCGCGTTCTACGAATTTCTGTTGGCTCACGATCCGGTCATGCCCGAACGGGCTCAGGTCCAGTGTCTGATAGGCACCGGTCGCGATCCACTCAGCCACACCGCGCCCGATGGCGGGGGATTGCTGGAACCCGTGGCCGGAAAAGCCATTGGCATAGATAAAGTTCGCCACTTCCGAATCCGGGCCCACAATCGCGTTCTGATCAAAGGTGTTAAAGGCATAATGCCCGGCCCATGAATTGATCAGCTTGATGCGTTCAAACTGCGGAACACGATGGGCCAGAACAGGCCAGACCTTTTCTTCCCAGATGCTGTGATCCTGCACAAAATCATCATAATCCACAGCCGGATCATCGTCAGGCGGACAGCCCGCCAGATAATAGGTGCCATCCGTGCGCATATGGACGCCGCTTGGATCAATGGTCAGGGGAAGATCACGGTCCAAAGGGTCTTCGGCCTGGAAGATAAACGTATAGCGCTTGCGCGGCTCAACCGGGATATCAATACCCGCCATCCGGGCTGTGCGCGACGCGCGCGGACCCGAACAGTTCACGACCGTTCCGGCGGCAATCACCTCTCCGCTCGCAAGGGTCACGGTTTCAATACGCGCGCCGGCACGGCCAATCGCGACGACTTCGTTCTGGACATATTCCGCACCACGTTCACGGGCCGACCGTTTCCACCAATCGAACAGGGTATTGCCGTCAAAATACCCCTCATCAATCAGGTTGTGATTGCCCGCGATAATGTCGTCCATATTATAGAACGGATAGGCCTCTTTGATCTGGGCAGCGGTCATGTGCTTTGTACCAGCGCCCAGACTTTCCTGCACAACCTGCCCTTCGCGCAAAGTCTGCGCAAAGGCTTCGTTATCGGCCAGATACATATAGCCATAGCTTTGCAACAGCAGATCAGGGACACGATCATCGTTACCCATAAAGGCGCGGAAATTCTTCACAAACTCGGCAGCGAACTGAGAGATTTTTACATTGATAGGCGCTGTAAACTGCTGCCGCATGCAGGAATTTGTGTGCGATGTTGATGTGAACTCATAGGTCAGATCACGTTCGACCACCAGAATGGACCCATCAAAATCTGCGTTCTCGGTCAGCCACCAGGCAATCGATGATCCATACATCGCACCGCCAATGATGACGACATCATAGCTGGTCTTGGACGGGGTCTGCATTGCTTATTCCTTTACCAACGACACGCCTGCGCCGATCATCGCCTCGGTCGCTGCTGCAAGCGAGCCATCAAAATTAATCGCCCGGCACAGATCCGTGCGCACGGTCACATCAAAGCCAAGCTTAGCCGCATCCACAGCGGAATAGTGGACACAGAAATCAAGGGCCAAACCCACCATTGTCACTTTCGAAATTCCCCGCGTGCGTAGATACCCTTCAAGCCCGGTCGGGGTGGTATGGTCATTCTCAAAGAACGCCGAATAGCTATCAATCGCCGGGTTAAAACCTTTGCGGATGATCAGATCACCATCAACGCGCAGGTCTTTATGAAAACCCGCACCTTCCGTGCCTTGAATACAATGATCAGGCCAAAGCACCTGCGGGCCATAAGGCATTTCGGTCACGCTCATCGGTGCGGCATCGTGGGAACTCGCGAACGAAGAATGACCCGCCGGATGCCAATCCTGCGTCAGCACCACCGCATCAAAATCCGCCATCAGCGCATTAATCCCGGGCACAATTGCATCGCCATCAGCAACCGCCAAAGCGCCACCGGGGCAAAAATCATTCTGGACATCAATCACGATCAAGGCATGAGACATAGCGCGGCTCCGTTCTGGCTGGCGTCACGTTAGGCGATCCAAACCAGCAAGAAAAGCGGTGACCGCACGGCGGCTGCGCAAATGGTGGATCATCACACGTTGCATCAGCTTTCCCCCTTGGCAGGTCGCCACGAATGACATATCCCGCGCCCCTTCCACAAGGGGCAGGTTATGATCCACACGCTTGGCATCGACTTTGGCACATCCAACACCGCAGCGGCGGTGATGGCGGGCGACAGCGCGTTCCTGATCCCGGTCGAACCGGGCGAAACCACGCTGCCCACATCCGTGTTTTTTGATACCAACCGCAAGCACACGCTGTTCGGCAGTGCCGCCAACCGTGCGTTGATCGACGGGCGCGAAGGGCGGTTCATGCGTGCGTTGAAATCTGTGCTTGGCACGCCGCTCATGCGCGAACGCCGCCAGATCGCTTATGAAAAGATTACCCTGCTTGAAGTCGTTGCCCGCTTCCTGACCACGATCAAAACCCGCGCCGAAGACGCAACAGGGCTGACGTTCGAGGCCGCATTGTCAGGCCGCCCCGTGCGCTTCCACCACGACCCCAACCGCAACATCCGGGCCGAAGATGACCTGCGAGAGGCTTACGTGCTTGCCGGTTTCAAAAACGTGGACTTCATGTTCGAACCCGAAGCCGCCGCGCAAACCTCGACCGCCAATGGCCTTGGGCTGATCATCGATATCGGCGGCGGCACGTCCGACTTTTCGATCTTTGAACAAGGCACGGGCATTGTGACGTCCCACGGTGTCCGCGTCGGCGGCACAGACTTTGACCGCGCCCTTAGTCTTGCAAGTGTCATGCCGCTGCTCGGGCGCGGCCAACTGCTGAAGAACGAAATGGGCCCCGGCACGCATACGGCCCCCAACCAGCTTTTCAACGATCTGGCGACATGGGAAAAGATCGCCTTCCTCTACACGCCCGAAACGCTGCGGCTGACGCAGCGCTATGCAAAACTTGGGGTGGACCCAGACCCGTTCCAACGCCTGCACGACGTCATCGATATGGAGATGGGCCACGACATTGCCTTTGCGGTTGAGGCCGCGAAGATAAAAGCAAACCAAGGGGACACGGCAATCGACCTGTCCTTTATCGCAAGCGACATGCGCCCCGATCTGACAAACGCCGCGATGCAGGCAACACTTGCCGACCTCACCGCAAAGGTCAGCACCGCCGCCCATGACACACTTGCCCAAGCGGGCCTCAAACCCGACGACATCAACACTATCGTCTACGTCGGCGGCTCCAGCCTCATGCGCGTGATCACCGACGCGATGGACGCTATATTCCCCAACGCCGCCCAGGAACGCAGCAACGCGTTCACGGCTGTGGCCCATGGCCTCGCCCTTGCAGCGGCAAAGCGACAGGCGTAGTAAATCCCCATGTTTACCGTCGCCGCCCTTTATCACTTCACCCGTTTTGAAGACCCCGCTTCCTTACGCGATCCGCTACTGGATTTGTGCAAAACGCATAACATCGGCGGCACGCTTTTGCTTGCG
Source organism: uncultured Cognatiyoonia sp. (assembly GCA_964414165.1). GTDB lineage: Bacteria > Pseudomonadota > Alphaproteobacteria > Rhodobacterales > Rhodobacteraceae > Cognatiyoonia. The sequence goes on along the minus strand of CAYPVL010000107.1, from coordinate 4,336 downwards.
CGCGAAGGGGTGAACGGCACGATTGCAGGCACGCGCCAAGGGATCGACGCGGTGCTTGCGCATCTGCGCGCCCTGCCCAGCTGCGCGGACCTTGTGCACAAGGAAAGCACGGCGACCGTCCCGCCCTTCAACCGCATGAAAGTGCGCCTGAAGAAAGAGATCGTCACCATGGGCCAACCGGACGTGGACCCCACCAAAGACGTTGGCCAATACGTCGCGCCTGCTGAGTGGAACGCACTGATCAGCAGCCCCGATGTGGCCGTGATCGATACGCGCAACGACTACGAAGTCGCCATCGGCACCTTTGACGGGGCGATTGATCCTCAGACCAAAACCTTCGGCGAATTTCCCGCGTGGTGGGAAGAAAACAAGCACCGCTTTCACAACAAGAAAATCGCGATGTTCTGCACCGGCGGCATCCGCTGCGAAAAGTCCACGAACTACCTTAAGGGGCAAGGCGTGGACGAAGTTTATCACCTGCAAGGCGGCATCCTGAAATACCTCGAAGAGGTGCCGCAGGATGACAGCAAATGGGACGGCGAATGTTTCGTCTTTGATGCCCGCGTCAGCGTCGGGCACGGATTGCGCGAAGGGCCGCATGTGCTGTGCCATGCCTGTCGCCAGCCAATCCTGCCAGAGGACAAAGCGCGCCCTGAATATGAGGAAGGCGTGTCCTGCCATCAATGCGTGCACGACACGACCGAGGATGCCAAAGACCGCTTCCGCGAACGCCAAAAGCAAATGCGGCTTGCAGCGATGCGCGGCGAAACCCACATGGGCAGCCTTTGAGCAAACCCGCCGCCCTCGCGCTTTTGATCGGCGGTATCTTTGGCGTGACGGCGTATTTTATCGGCATGCCGCTCCCATGGATGCTGGGGCCAATGATTGGCGTCACAATCGCGGCGATGCTGCGCGCGCCGGTCCAATCCCCCGACCGGCTGCGCCCCATCGTCATCCCGATCATCGGCGTGATGCTGGGCAGCGCGATCACGCCCGATATTTTCAGCCAACTGGCAAGCTGGGTCGTCACGCTTGCCCTTCTCCCTGTCTTCCTCATCTGCGCGGCTTTCGTGTCCTACAACGTCTACCGCCGCGCCGGGCGCTATGATCCTGTCACCGCCTTCTATGCCGCGATGCCCGGCGGCCTGAACGAAATGCTGTTACTGGGGGAAGAGGCCGGGGGTGATGGCAAACGCATCGCACTGGCCCATGCAGCGCGGGTACTGTTGGTCATCGCATGTGTCGCGCTTTACTTTGGGTTGGTGCATGGGGTGCGCGCCGGACCGGGGGCGACGGCGTGGATTGGGCTGATGGCAATTTCGCCCTTCGATTACGCCGCCCTCGCGCTTTGCGCAGTGATCGGCGTGCCCTTCGGCAAGCTGCTGCGCTTGCCCGCCGCGCAAGTTTTCGGCCCGATGATCCTGTCAGGCATCGCCCATGTGGCCGGCTGGGTGACGGTCGCGCCGCCCACATTGCTCATCATCGCAGCACAGATCGTGATCGGCACTGTCATCGGTGGGCGTTTTGTCGGGGCGACCTTCGCAGAGGTACGCAAGGATCTAACCCTCGCACTTTTGTCCACGGTCCTTATGCTGATCGTCGCAATCGCCTTCGCCGAAATCATCGCCTTCGCAGTCGGCATGCCACTCAGCCAAGCGTTCCTTGCCTTCTCGCCCGGAGGGCTGACCGAGATGAGTCTGCTAACCCTTGCCATCAACCAAGACGTCGCCTTTGTGTCCGTGACACATATCGTGCGGATTTCGATGGTGATCGGGGCGGCACCATTTCTGTTCAAGCTGGCAAGACGCTGGATCGGCTAGTCGACCTTCGCGCGTTCCAGCTTGATACCCGCAGCCTGCATCGCCGTCGCGGCAATATCGACGGCCGTCATCCCCGCCTCGGCATACATCGCATCGGGCGCGGCCTGATCAATGTAGCGGTCGGGCAATGTGACGGTGCGCAACTGGCAGCGCCCATCAAGCAGGCCGTCATTGGCCAGATCATGCAGGACCATTGCACCAAAGCCACCTTGGGAGCCTTGTTCAACCGTGATCAGCGCTTTGTGGTTCTTCACCAACTGTCGGATCATGTCGCGATCTAGGGGCTTTGCAAAGCGGGCATCAGCCAGCGTGACAGACACGCCTTGCGCCTCCATCAAAGCCACAGCTTTGCGGCTTTCGCCTAAGTGAGCACCAAAGGAAAGGATCGCAACATCCGTCCCCTCTTGCACGATGCGACCTTTGCCGATCTCAAGCACGTCGCCACGTTCGGGCAGTTTCACACCTTCACCCTCACCACGCGGGTAGCGGAAGGCAATGGGGCCTGCGTCATACTCAGACGCCGTGCGGACCATATGCATCAGCTCTGCCTCATCACTGGCGGCCATCACCACCATGTTCGGCAAAGCGGTGAGGTAGCCAATATCAAACGCCCCTGCATGGGTCGGCCCGTCAGCGCCGACAAGCCCGGCGCGGTCGATGGCAAAACGCACAGGCAGGTTTTGCAATGCCACATCGTGAACGATCTGGTCATAGCCCCGTTGCAGGAACGTCGAATAGATCGCGCAGAATGGCTTAAGCCCTGATGCCGCCATCCCGGCAGCAAAAGTCACGCCATGTTGCTCGGCAATGCCCACGTCAAAGACGCGGGTGGGGAAGCGGTCAGCCATGATGTTGACGCCTGTACCATCGGGCATCGCAGCCGTGACGGCGACAATCGCCGGATCACGCGCGGCTTCATCCGCCAAAGCGATGCCGAACACCTTCGTATAGCTTGGCGCGTTCGGCTTGCCTTTGGATTGCTGGCCGGTGGCAGGGTCAAACTTGGCCACGCCATGCCCGCAATCGGCTGCATTCTCGGCCGGGGCGTACCCCTTGCCTTTGGTCGTGCACACATGGATCAGCACGGGCCCGGTCGCGCGGGTGCGCGCGGCGCGCAGCACGGGCAAAAGCTGGGACATATCGTGCCCGTCGATGGGGCCGACATAGGAAAAACCAAGGGCCTCGAACAACGTACCCTGATTGCCGGGGGCAGCACCCGTCACCAGTTGGCGCGCACGGCGGGCGTGATCGCGCAAAGGTCCGGGCAATGCAGCTTCGAACCCTTCAGCCATCTTCTGCATCTCACCAAGGGGCGATGCATAAAGGCCAGACAGATATTTCGACATCGCGCCCACAGGCGGGGCGATGGACATCTCATTATCGTTGAGGATCACGAACAGGCGGCGCCCCTCGGCACCGGCGTTGTTCATTGCCTCATAAGCCATGCCCGCACTGATCGATCCATCGCCAATGACAGCAATCGCATCGCCAGTGTCCATCCCAAGATCGCGGCCCGTGGCAAAGCCAAGCGCGGCAGAAATCGAGGTCGAGGAGTGGGCGGCACCAAACGGATCATGGGGGGACTCGGCCCGTTTGGTGAAACCGGACAGGCCCCCTTCCTGACGCAAGGTTGTCATGCGGTCACGGCGGCCTGTGAGAATTTTATGGGGATAACACTGGTGCCCCACATCCCAGACAAGTTTGTCGCGGGGGGTGTCAAAAACAGCGTGGATCGCAACCGCCAACTCAACCACACCAAGGGACGATCCAAGATGGCCCCCGGTTTGGGCGACGGCCCCGATCACTTCGCTGCGCACTTCATCGGCAAGGGCAGAGAGGGCGCTGTCGGACAGGCTGCGCATATCGGCGGGGCCTGCAATCCGGTCCAAATGAGGGGTCATAGTCATTTGCGCGCCTTTCTGCTATGGTGGCGTCGCAAGTCTGCCCGGTAAGACATTCTTGCGACGCCGTTTCCTGTAGCCAACAGGAAGGGAACTGAGGGGTCACCCCCTCATATCGGACCCACCAGGGAGGGCGGTCCGATGGCTTTTAGGACAGGCAGGCAGGTGCGCCCGCCCGCCTGTCCCAATCTCATTCAGACGACGACACTGTCCTGCACCAATTCAATCGCAGAGCGGTTGATCGGATCAGGTGTGTCGCGGCTTTCATCGGGCAGCGCGCGGCCAATCCCGACCAGCACCGCCATCACGAACCAAAGGATCAGGCAGAAGACGCAGGCAATCGCAGCGCCCTTCAGCATCAGGATCAACACGTCGCCATAAAGACGGGTCTGACTGTTCACATTCAGATAGTCGTTATTATCGCTCATCTTCCGTCTCCTTTAGTTAAGGGGGGCAAAGCCGTGGACCTGCGCCCAGACAAACCAGTTATCAACAACCGTCCCTGAGAGTAGGATGCCAATGCCGCCGGTCAATGTAGTCAGCACCGCAAACCACCAAGCCCAGCGGTGGATGCCTTCCATCGTGGCGTTAAAGCCCATGGTCCAGCGCCAGAAC
>CAYPVL010000106.1:9104-9571 GCA_964414165.1 uncultured Cognatiyoonia sp. | reverse complement strand
GCACGAGGATTGGGGTACGACGCCTGCAGCCATTGATTGCTGTCTAACCGTGGCTGATGACTATGACGTACAAGTCATGATCCATACCGATACACTAAACGAGTCTGGTTTTGTCGAAAATACAATCGCTGCTCTAAAAGGCCGCACCATCCACGCCTTCCACACCGAAGGTGCTGGCGGTGGGCACGCGCCGGATATCATCAAGATTTGTGGCGAGGAACATGTGCTTCCCTCCTCCACCAACCCAACGCGCCCCTACACCGTGAACACGCTGGAAGAGCATTTGGATATGCTTATGGTCTGTCACCACCTTGATAAATCCATCCCCGAAGATGTCGCATTTGCCGAAAGCCGCATCCGACGCGAGACGATTGCTGCCGAGGATATTCTGCACGACATGGGTGCCTTTTCGATCATCGCAAGCGCCAGTCAGGCGATGGGTCGCGTCGGCGAGGTGCTCATCCGCA
>CAYPVL010000106.1:0-9094 GCA_964414165.1 uncultured Cognatiyoonia sp. | reverse complement strand
CGTGCGCCGCTACATCGCGAAATACACGATCAACCCGGCGATTGCCCATGGGATTTCCCATGAAATCGGGTCGATCACCGAAGGCAAGCGCGCTGATCTGGTGATGTGGGACCCTGCGTTTTTTGGAGTGAAGCCTGAGATGGTGCTGATGGCAGGCACGATTGTTGCCGCACAGATGGGCGATCCAAATGCGTCCATTCCGACGCCGCAGCCGGTCTATACAAGGCCCATGTTCGGTGCCTATGGGCGGTCGGTCGAGAACTCGACGGTGACCTTCGTTTCGGCGGCGGCACAGGCGGCGGGGATAGGCGAAACATTGGGCCTCGCCAAGCAGACGGTCGCCGTGGACAATACCCGTAAGATTGGGAAGTCCGATTTGATGCTGAACACAGCGACGCCAAAGGTCGAGGTAAACCCGGAAACCTACGAAGTGCGCGCAGACGGAGAACTTTTGACATGCGAACCCGCCAGCGAACTTCCGATGGCACAGAGGTATTTCCTGTTTTGATGCGCTGGGTTGCATGTCTTCTGGCCACAGCCAGCCCCGCCCTTGCCTGCCCGACGGGTGCAGATTTGGCGGATGGTATTGCCATCAAAGATGACGATGACACGACCGAGGTTTACCGCAAGGGCGGTGGCAATACTGTCGTTGTCGACGTGACTTATTCTGACGGGTTTCAGGCCCAGAATACCTTTATCCACGGGGTTTACTTGCGCCAGCTTGCGGATGTGATCGATGGGGTTGTGCAAGTCAGTACCGCACTTAGCACGTCATACGCCTCCGACCCGCCGGAACCCGCAGCCGGCGCATCCGGTATCCTTCAGACTAAGGTGGGGTCGCCCGTCGATGGATTTGTGCCAGAGGTCCAAGGTTACGCGTGGAACAGCGCTGCCACCTACCAGATCGGGGCCTGCACCTACGCAGCCATCCAAGGCACGTTGACCTACAAAAGCGACGGCATCGATGTGACCGAGACGGTGGAATATATTCCCGAACTTGGAATAGGACTGCTCACCGAATATGCCGAAGTCGGGTTTGACACGGATCGCTACATCTACACGGACATCTTTGCGAAATGACCGCTCTGCCCCTTGCCCAGACAGTTTTGCGCGCGCACAGCGCTGCGACGCATGACAGTTGCACCTTGGACTATGATGCGCGGTTTCTGCGCCGCAAACGCCTGACGTCAGACGGAGGCTTGGCGTTCCTTGTGGACCTGTCCCAGACCACATCGCTTGATCATGGCGATGCGCTTGCACTGACAGATGGCCGTCACATCCAAATCCTTGCAGCGCCCGAACCGCTTTATGCAATCACTGGCGATCTTGTGCGCCTTGCTTGGCACATCGGCAATCGCCATACCCCCTGCCAGATTGAAACTGACCGGCTACTCATTCAACGCGACAAGGTCATTGGGCATATGCTGGAACATCTTGGTGCAACGCTGACCGAGGTGTCCGAACCCTTCACCCCCGAAGGCGGGGCCTACGGCCACGGGCGCACCCATGCCCATGAACATGTGCACACGGCCCATGAGCACTGATATCCTGACCCTCACACAATTGCTGTCCCCCTCTTTTCCGGTCGGGGCTTTCGCCTATAGCCACGGGCTTGAGGCCGCGATTGCGGATGGGCAGATGAGCGATGCGGCAAGCCTGCAGGCGTGGCTGCATGACCTGTTGACCCACGGCGGCGGGCGCGCGGATGCGGTGCTGTTGAACGCGGCATATGATGCAGACGATCCGGCAGAGATCGACGCCACGGCCCGCGCCTTTGCCGCCAGCGCAGAACGATTGATGGAAACCGACCTGCAAGGGGCGGCCTTTTGCGATACTGTGAAGGCGATCCATGGGTTGGATTTGCAAGGGCTGTGCTATCCAGTTGCGGTTGGGCAATCAGCGAAACTTCTCAAGCTTGACGTCACGCTGACCACGGCCATGTATCTGCACGCCTTTATCGCCAACCTCACCGCCGCCGCGATGCGCGCCCTGCCGCTTGGGCAGGTTGAAGGGCAAAAGGTGCAAACCGCGCTTAAGTCCCTGTGTCAAAGCATCGCCGAAGACACGGCCGGCACATCCCTTGACGATCTGCACAGCGCTGCATGGCTTTCAGACATTGCGGCGATGCGGCACGAAACCCTTTATTCACGGACATTTCGCACATGAACGGACCTTTGCGTATCGGAATTGGTGGCCCTGTCGGGGCTGGGAAGACAACGCTGACGGCGGCGCTGGCCCGCGCGTTGCACCCGCAAGTATCCATCGGGGTGATCACGAACGATATCTACACGCAAGAAGATGCCGAAGCGCTGATGCGCATGCAGATCCTGCCACAAGACCGGGTGATCGGGGTCGAAACCGGCGGCTGCCCGCATACAGCGATCCGGGAAGATGCATCGATCAACCTGGCGGCCGTGGCCGAGATGCAAAAGCGCCATGCAGGCGTTGAAATCGTGCTGATCGAAAGCGGCGGTGACAATCTGTCCGCCACGTTCAGCCCGGAACTGGCTGACGTGACGGTCTATGTGATTGATGTGGCTGCGGGCGAAGAAATCCCGCGCAAAGGTGGCCCTGCGATCACCAAATCCGACGTGCTGGTGATCAATAAAACCGACCTTGCCCCCCATGTGGGCGCATCACTTGACGTGATGAAAAGGGACGCAAAGCGCATGCGCGGGGACAAGCCGTTTGTGTTTACAAGCCTGCGTGCGGGCACAGGCGTGCCTGAAACGCTGGATTTGCTTGCGATGATCGGGGGCTTTCAAGTGCCCCCCGCACCGACCTAGTTTTCAAGAGATGCGCGAAGGCCAAACATCAAACCACCATCGCCTTCCCAGCCCCGCAAAGCATCGGGGTAGTAACGGACGTTATCGATCCCGACAATTTCAGAGGCATAGAACCAAGACAGCGCGCTTAACTCGCCGGTTTGGCAAACGCTGATCAGCATACCTGTGCCCAGATCAATCCCGCGCGCTTCAAGTTCTGCGCGAAACTCGGACTTTGCCGGGGTGGTCAGGCTGTCTGCTGACAGATGACGCATGAAAAAGCTTGCAGGCATATATTGGGCCATTGGCATGCTCATGATTGGCTTGCCGGTTTCCATGGATTTGCGCACCTGCCCATCAAGGCGGGCATCAAGAATGGCGCCATCGTGTTGGCCCGTTGTGACGGCGAAAATGTCCAAAGGATCGGCCCACCAATCGCGGCTATAGCTGACGTTGGTGATAATCGGTTGCGCAACGAACGGTTCTTCTGCTTCGGGCAAGCCCGCAGCACGCCAAGCCTTGAACCCACCATTCATGATGGCGATGTCTTCTGCGCCTGCGGTTTTCAACATCCAATAGACGATAGCGGCACGGCCAGACTGCACCGTTTTTCCCGAGTGGTTGTAAACGACAATCGGTTGATCAAGGCGCAGACCTGCATCACCAATGAATGTGGCGATTTCATCTTCGGTTTGCATCTGCCCCGGGCGGTCTGATGGTCCACGCCACTGTGAAAACGGAAGCCAGACAGCGCCTGGTACAACGCCTTTGCGCACGTATTTCTGCGACCGAATATCAACAAACTGAACATCGCTGTTCAGGCCTGCCTGCACATTCACAGTCTCAGCGGTCATGAAGGGCGACCAATCGGCAGCCACAGATACTGCGGTTTGTGCAATGCCAGCGCTGGCCGAAGCCATCGCAAGCGCCAATGACAGCACCGCGGTGCGAATGGTATTTTTCATAACTGACGTCTCCCGTTTACGAATTGCATATGTTTCAAGCAAATGCCCCGGAATTATCGGTTAGTTAATAAATATGTTCGGATTAAGACTTATTTCATATCAATTATGACGCCTTACATGCATCAGACTTGGTCGATCTATCCGTCATGCGTTCGGCGTTCAGACCAAGACTTGCGCATAAAGTTCATCCCGCGACAGCACATCAGCGCGCTTATCAAACACCACCTCACCACGATTAAGCACATAGAAGCTTGACCCCAGCGCATAGGCAAAATCAAAGAACTGTTCGACCAGAATGATCGCCATGTCGCCCTGGTCTGCCAGTTTGCGGATCACGCCGCCGATTTGTTTGATGACATTGGGCTGAATGCCCTCGGTCGGTTCATCCAACAACAACACGCGGGGCCGTGTGATCAAGGCCCGCGCGATGGCCAGCTGCTGTTGTTGCCCGCCCGACAGATCACCGCCGCGCCGGTCGATCATTTCTTTCAAGACCGGGAACAGTTCGAAAATCTGATCCGGCACATGATGATCCCCCTTATCCAGGCAGGCAAAACCGGTTTCCAGATTTTCTGCCACCGTCATCATCGGAAAAATTTCACGGCCCTGCGGCACATAGGCGATCCCTGCGCGCGCCGCATCAAAGGCGCTTGGGTGCATAAGTGGTTTACCATCCAACATCAGCGTTCCGGTCGCATAGGGCTGCCGCCCCGCAATCGCGCTGAGCAGGCTGGTTTTACCAACCCCGTTGGTGCCCATCACCGTCGTCACCTCACCCGGCTTTGCGGTTAGGCTGATCCCGTGCAGGATCTGGCTTTGCCCGTATTTCAAGGTCAGGTCTTTGATCTCAAGCATGCTTAGCGCCCCAAATAAACATCAATGACCTCTTGGTTTTGGGTGACGTGATCAAGCGATCCTTCGGCCAAGACCGACCCCTGATGCAGCACGGTCACCTTGCAATCAAGGCGGCGCACAAATTCCATATCATGCTCAACCACCACCACAGCGCGGGTCTTTGCCGCGCGGGTCAAAAGTGCGGTTGTGTGCTCACGCTCTGCCGGTGTCATGCCCGCAGCGGGTTCATCCACCAGCAAAAGGCGCGGATCTTGCGCGAGCAACATCCCAATCTCAAGCCACTGCTTTTGCCCATGGCTCAGCGCGCCAGATGTCTGGTCCAAAGCATCCGTCAGCCCAATCTCATCCGAAATCGCGCGCACGCGGGTTTCCGCATCATCTGCGCCGCGTTTGAACAACACATCAAAGGGTTTGCGCGGGTTTTTCAGCGCCATCACAATGTTCTCGCGCACGGTTTGCGCCTCAAACACGGTGGGTTTCTGGAACTTGCGCCCGATCCCCGCTTGCGCGATCTGGCTTTCACTCATCCCCAGCAAGGACACGGATTTTGCCCCCCACAACACCTTGCCCGTATCAGGCCGGGTCTTGCCGGTGACGATATCCATGAACGTCGTCTTGCCTGCCCCGTTGGGTCCAATGACGGCACGCAACTCAGGCTCTCCGATCTGGATTGACAGGTTGTTGATCGCTTTAAACCCATCAAAGCTGACCGACACGCCCGAAACTTCAAGCAGCGAATTCATGGCCGATCCCCTTTGCGCACGATCAAATCAAACAGCCCGCCGATGCCTTTGGGGAAGAACAGCGTGACAGCGACAAAGGTGAAGCCCAAGAGCACGAGCCACCAGTCGGTCCAGAGGATTTCATAGAAGCCAAGGTTGATATTGGGCGCCCCGCCACCGGTGAACCAGCTTGACAAAAGCGACACAACCGCAGCACCGATCACCGCCCCGTAAAGTCGCCCGCGCCCGCCGATGGCGACCCAGACCGCAAGGTAGATCGACGCGATGGGCGCAATTTCCGCTGGGTTGATGATGCCAGCTTGCGGATAATAGAGCGCCCCGGCGATGCCCGCGATCATGGCGGTGAGGGTGAAAACGAACAGCTTATAGCCCTCGACGTGATAGCCCAGAAAGCGCACCCGCGCCTCATCGTCCCGGATCGCCCGGATGACCGACCCAAGCTTGCCGGATGTGATCCATGCGAACAGCACGTACCCCGCGCCCAGCGCGAAGGCTGAAGCCCAGAAGAACCAAAGCGACACAACCGCTTGGCTGCGGTCCTCTAAGCCGGGGATGTTTTGCAGGCCCGACAGCCCGTTGTTGCCGCGCAACCCGGTGTCGTTTTGGAAGAAGTAGAGCGATAGCGCGAGCGTCATCGCCTGCGTCAGGATCGACAGGTACACCCCTGTGACCCGGCTGCGGAAAGCCAGCCAGCCGAAGACAAGTGCAAGCAAGCCCGGTACCAAGACCACAGCAAGGAGTTGGATTGGCAATGAATGGGCAAATGCCCAGATCGCCGGGAATTCAGAACTGCCGACCACACCGAAGATTTGCGTGCCAATCGCTTGGCTGATCTCACCCGGCGTTGGCGGGATGGCCGCACTTTCCAGTGAGGTGACCACGATCCCCTCGGTGCGCGCATACATCAGCCACATGCCGATGGCATAGCCGCCGATCCCGAAGAAAGCGAAATGGCCCAGCGACAGGATCCCGCAATACCCCCAGACTACGTCCATCGCGATGGCCACAAGGCACAGGCATAGCGTCTTACCCAAGGTCTTGAGGAATGAGGTCGAGATGATGTCCATCCCCGTTGCCTCGCTCATCACCGTGACGGCGACGGTGAAGACGGAGAGGCACAGAAGGAACCACAGGACGGATGGGTTCTTGGCGATAAAGCTGCGTTCCATCCTACTGATCCCCCGCCGCGCGGCCCTTAAGGGCGACGATGCCCTTGGGCCGGAATTGAATGAACAGGATCACAAACAGGATCATATAAGTCTGTGCGGCAAGCGTGTTGGAGGGGTTCAGCCACTCGATCCCCTTTTGCCCAAAGCCGATTAACGTCGCCCCGGCCAGCGTCCCCCAGACGTTGCCGACCCCGCCGACCACGACAGTCATGAAGGATTGCACGATATAGTCGCTGCCCATTTCGGATGTGACCTTGGCATAAAGCCCAATCGCCACCCCCGCGATCCCAGCGATCCCGGACCCCAGCCCGAAGGTCATCATGTTGATCCGATCCGGGTTGATCCCCATGGAGGCGGCCATGCCGGGGTTTTGGGTGACGGCCCGTACCTCAAGGCCCAAACGGGTGCGTTTCAGAATATAGAGGATCAGCGCAAGGAAGATCAGCGCCAGCACGAAGATCGCGATACGGATATAGCTGATCTGGATCACGTCGTTCAACACCCACGCCCCGGCCAGCCAATCGGGCGAGGTGAGCGGGCGGGCTTGTGTGCCAAAGATGTTCTTGGCGATCTGCTGTAGGGCAATCGAGATACCGAAGGTGGCCAGCAATGTTTCAAGCGGGCGGTGGTAGAGGCGGCTGATCACAAGGCGCTCCATCACGACCCCGGCGGCAAAGGTCACCGCAAAGGCCAGTGGCAAGGCGACAATGATCGACAGCGTGTAGTTCGGGATGAACAGTTGCACGACATAGCCGGTGTATGCCCCCATCATGATGAATTCACCGTGGGCCATGTTGATAACTTTCATCACGCCGAAGGTGATCGCCAGTCCGATGGCCGCAAGGAAGAAGATCGACGCAAGCGACAGGGCATCCAGCGTCAGGTCAATGGTTTGTGCCCGGCCCACACGCGCCTCGACGCTATCCAGGGCGGCGCGTGCGGCAAGGGTGATCGCCGGATCATCCTCGGCGTAGCTGGTGAAAAAAACGTGGTTGTTCAGGGCCAAGTCACGTGCGGTATGCGTGATCAAAGGCGGCGCAAGCCCTGCCCCGGCAAGCTGGGCATAGGCCTTTTCGCGTATCAACGGATCGCCCATCTGCGCGACGGACACGTCCATGACGCGACCATCAGTGATGTTGGCCTCAAGCGTCGCTTTGATGTCAGCCGCCGATTGTTTCGGCGGGGCCAATTCGGCAGCAACCAGTTCGGCGTAAGCCGCTTCGGGATCAAGAAACGGATCGCGCAAGGCCGCGATATTAGCATCAGGCGCTGCGGGCGCGACACCATCTGAGGTGCTTAGAATTTGGTTCAACACCGCGCGCGCCTCGACCGAGGTATCACCCGATAGGCTGTCGATTGCAGCGATACGCGCGTCCGTATCATCTGCAAAGCGCGCCGAAAGGAAGTTTGCAAGCTGGATCTTGCGCGCCTTCAACGCGGGGTCAGTTTCGGTTTCGACCGAGGCCAGCAAAGGTTCCAACTGATCGGCAGACCCGCGACGGGCAATGGATTCAACCGCCGAAGTTCGCCGGGCGATATCAGGGTCAGACAATTGGAACTGCACCAATGCGGTGCCGATCACCCGGCGCACACCACCGTTGGGACGGATTTGCGTGAAGCCATCGTCAGACGCGCTGCTGGTTGTACCATCATCAATGTCGGTCAGGGTCAACGTGTCACCGTCTTCGGCTACGATGAAAAACAGGCCGTCCGCGTCACGTTGCCAGACGTTGCGGCCTGCGTATTCCTCAAGAAAGGTCGTGGCTTGGGGCAAACCAGAGGCGACGATATCGTCCAACGCGACGCCCACAGAGTTGCGCGATGGTTTGGCAATTTCTGCGGCATGGGTTTGAAGGATGGATTGCAGGTCCTGCGCCAATGCGGCTGTCCCACTGCTGATCAGAAGAAGGACGGCAAAAAGGATGCGGCGCATGTTGGTATTCCGGTATTACAGGTCTTGAAAATAAATTGGCGCGGGGGGAAGAAATGGCCCCCGCGCCAATCAGATTGTCAATTAGTAGTTCGATGTCAGCTGGACACAGGTTCCAGTTTCTGTGTTGTACATCCCGCAGCCAAGGGTCTGCCAATCAGACTTAAGCACGGCGGATTCCGGCAGGAAGTCTGTCCATGCATCGCCCGGCACTTCGCTTGTCTGGCTGACGATATCAAACTGACCATCGGCAGCGATTTCGCCGATCAGCACTGGTTTGGCCAAGTGGTGGTTTGGCAGCATGACCGCAGTGCCGCCTGTGAGGTTCGGGAATTCCTGCCCGTACATCGCATCGCGTACCGCATCGACGTCTGTGGTGCCCGCTTGTGTGACCGCGTTCACCCACATGTTGAAGCCGATGTAGTGGGCCTCCATGGGATCATTGGTCACACGCTCTTCACCCGCAAAGGCTTTCCACGCGGCAATGAAGTCTTCGTTCGCGTCAGATTCAGCTGACTGGAAGTAGTTCCAAGCCGCCAAGTGACCCACAAGGTTGGTTGTGTCCAAACCGGAAAGTTCTTCTTCACCTACCGAGAAGGCAACGACGGGGATGTCATCCGCAGACACGCCAGCCGCAGCCAGTTCTTTGTAGAAGCCGATGTTTGCG
>CAYPVL010000105.1:0-9578 GCA_964414165.1 uncultured Cognatiyoonia sp. | reverse complement strand
TCATCGACGGCTTCAAATTCCATCGTGGCTTTGTCGGTTTCAATCTCGGCCATGATGTCGCCGGACGATACGGTGTCGCCCTCTTTGACAAGCCATTTGGCCAATGTGCCTTCTTCCATCGTCGGCGAGAGGGCAGGCATAAGGATTTCGATTGCCATTAAACTGTCTCCTCGGCGTAGATATCTGTCCAAAGCTCTTCCAAGGCAGGCTCGGGGCTTTCTTTAGAGAATTCGGCTGCCTCGTTCACGATGGCCTTGATTTCCTTGTCGATGGCTTTGAGGTCATCCTCGGTCGCGTGCTTGCCGGTGAGCAGCATGTCGCGGACCTGTTCGATGGGGTCACGTTCATCCTTCATCTTCTGGACTTCTTCGCGGGTGCGGTATTTCGCCGGGTCGGACATTGAGTGGCCGCGATAGCGGTAAGTCTTCACTTCAAGAATATATGGCCCCTTGCCCGCGCGGCAGTGCGCAACAGCGCGTTCGCCCGCTTCTTTGACCTTCAACACGTCCATCCCGTCGACTTCTTCGCCTTCGATGCCATAGGCGGCACCGCGTTTCCACAAAGATGGGGATTTGGTTGAGCGTTGGACTGATGTGCCCATCGCATATTGGTTGTTTTCAATGACAAAGACGACGGGCAGGTCCCAAAGTTCGGCCATATTGTAGGTTTCATAGACTTGACCTTGGTTCGCGGCCCCATCCCCGAAATAGGTGAAGGTCACGCGATCATTGCCAAGGTATTTATCGGCGAAAGCCAGTCCGGCACCCAACGGCACTTGGGCAGCGACGATACCGTGGCCGCCGTAAAAGTGCTTTTCCTTTGAGAACATATGCATCGAGCCGCCTTTCCCTTTGGAAAAGCCCCCTTCGCGCCCTGTCAATTCGGCCATGATCCCCTTGGGGTCCATGCCGCAGGCCAGCATATGACCATGGTCGCGGTAGGATGTGATACGCTTGTCACCTTCTTCGGCGGCGGCCTCAAGCCCGACAACAACAGCTTCTTGCCCGATGTAAAGGTGGCAGAAGCCCCCGATCAGGCCCATGCCATAAAGTTGGCCTGCCTTTTCTTCAAAGCGTCGGATCATAAGCATTTCACGGTAATGGCCGAGCAATTCCTCTGCGGAAACATTCGACTTCTTCGCGGCTTTCTTGGCTGCCATATCGTTCCTCCCGGTGGCTGGGTAGAATAGTTTAATGTTAAACTATCGCATAAAGCATAAGTTCCCAGAAAGCGAGATGCAATGCGACCTTGCGTCAACCGCTGACGGAATAGCTGCATTGCGTGGGGGGATTAGCGGGTAAATAGATGGTTAACGGATCACGATCTCATCAGCACGGATCAGGCCCAGCACATCGCGGGCTTGTTCATCCAGCAGATCAAGATCAAGATACGTGTCGGACAGGCGGACGGTCAGGTTTTCGATCCGCGCCACTTCGGCATGTAAGCTGGCAAGTTCAGCCGTCAGGGCACGCCCTTCGGCTGCGACCTCGGCCCGCTTGAACACGCCGTAATCGCCCTGCACAGCAGCAAAGGTGAAATACAGCCCCAGCATCAACATGCCAAGAAAGTAAAACAGATTGCCCATTGCGGGACGGGTGCGTCGGATCATTGCTTTGCCTCATCCAACCTCTTGCGTGGGTTGGTAAGGAAAAGAATCGCATATTCGAACGCACATGTGAATCCCTAAAATGCAGGGATTCACATAAAAAGCGCGTCTTCAGCCCGCGACAGAAGCTTCATAAATGCTTCCGACCGTTTTCCCGATCATCGCATTGAATTCAGCGTCCGATTGCTGGGCTGTCAGCCCTTCGGTCAGCGCCCGGCTAAAGCTTGCGATAACGCCGGTGTTTTCGGACAGGCGCTGGTTCGCCTCATCGCGGCAATAACCACCTGAAAGGGCCACAACGCGCATTACGCGTGGATGGTTCACAAGGGGCGCGTAGGTGTTGGGCACTTCGGGCAGGGTCAGCTTAAGCATGACGTTTGCATCCGGTGCCAGTTGATCCAACCCTTCAAGGATCGCATCGCGCAGCATGTCTTCGGCTTGGGCCTTTTGATCCATATTGATGTTGATCTCAGGCTCAAGGATCGGGACCAGCCCGTGCCCCATGACCTGATTTGCAACGTCAAACTGTTGGGCCACAATCGCTTTGATCCCGGCAGGGTTCGCCTGATGGATGACCGAGCGTTCTTTGGTTCCGAACACACCATGTTTTTTGGCGCGGCGCAGCAGATCATCAAGGCCCGGCATAGGTTTGAGAAGTTGAACGCCATCTGCTTCGGCCTCAAGCCCTTTGTCGATCTTCAGGAAAGGCACAACGCGCCGATCTTCCCAAAGGTATCGTGCGGCAGGCTTGCCGTGAAACTCGCGGTCCATGGTCATTTCAAACAGGATCGCCCCCATGACCTTGGCCCCGGTGAAAGCAGGCGCATCCACGATCCTTGCGCGCATGGCATGGATCAGATCAAACATCTGATCTTCATTGTCGAAAGCATTCTGCGCGATCCCATATTGAACAAGCGCCTTTGGCGTCGATCCGCCGCTTTGATCAAGTGCCGCGATGAACCCATTTCCGCGACGCACCTGCGCGGCCATTTCTGATTTTGGCATGTGAATACCCCTTATAAATATACGCTTAACGCAGTCCTAGCGCTGCGTTTGCGATGGGGCAATTCGGGTTGCGCTAACAGGTTGCGCTAACATGGACGAAGGATTTTTCAATCCGTCAAATGGGCGGGGATTGTTTCCTATATAGGCAGGATTGGCGCGGTTTTCATCGCTGTTGGCTGTCGGGCCAGTCGTCTTGCTCAAGAGGTCTTACAGCTTCGCGGCGGCAAATTGCGCCTGTGCGATTGCACTGCACCTCCCACGGGGAGGAGGTGCAGGCGAATCTGATGCGTGATATGGGCGCAGCCGGACGGTCATGCCCAAAGATTACCCCAGTGCCGCAACCCCTGGCAAGGTTTTGCCTTCCATCCATTCCAGAAACGCACCGCCCGCAGTCGAGATGTAGGTAAAGCTTTCCGCGGCACCCGCTTGGTTCAGGGCCGCAACCGTATCGCCGCCGCCGGCAACTGAAATCAGCTTGCCTGCTTTGGAAAGCTCTGCTGCCTTTTTGGCCGCTGCATTCGTTGCCGCATCAAAGGGTTCAATTTCAAACGCACCAAGCGGGCCGTTCCAGACCAACGTCTTAGCCGCTTCAAGCACCTGCGCGATATAGGCGACTGTGTCAGGGCCCGCATCCAGGATCATCGCATCAGCGGGGCAGGCGTTCGGGGCCAGCGTTTCGTTGTCAGCCCCGGCTTTGAATTCGCGCGCGACGACGATGTCGCGGGGCAAGATGATTTCGCAGCCTGCGGTGTCAGCCTTGGCAAGGATTTCGCGGGCCGTGTCAGCCAAATCATGTTCGCAAAGTGATTTGCCCACATCAATGCCTTGGGCTGCAAGGAAGGTATTCGCCATCCCGCCACCGATCACCAAATGATCGACCTTTGAGACAAGATTGCCGAGCAGATCAAGCTTTGTGGACACTTTCGCACCGCCCACAACCGCCATAACAGGGCGATCCGGTGTGCCAAGGGCCTTTTCCAAGGCACCCAGTTCTTCGGCCATCAAACGGCCCGCACAAGATGGGAGCAGATGGGCAATCGCCTCGGTGCTTGCATGGGCGCGGTGGGCGGCTGAGAACGCATCGTTCACATAGATATCGGCCAAAGATGCAAGGCGCTTGGCAAAGGCTGGATCATTGGCCTCTTCACCGGGATTAAAGCGCAGGTTTTCAAGCAGAAGAACCTCGTCATTTTCCATCTCCTTTACCGCATCGCGATAATCGGAGTTGGCCCAGGTAACAGGCACCCCCAAGACATTGGCGACCGCCGGGGCGATATGTTCGAGTGACATCTCGGGGACGACCTTGCCCTTGGGGCGACCAAAATGGGCCATCAGGATCACACGGCCACCGGCGTCCTGAATATCATAAACCGTATCGCAAATCCGGTCGATGCGGGTGGTGTCTGTGACAACCCCGTCTTCCATGGGCACGTTGATATCCACACGGACAAGCACGCGCTTGCCGCTCAAGTCCATATCATCAAGGGTTTTCCAAGGCATCATCCGGCTCCAATCGATCAAATTTGATGCCTACATCTTGGATGACTGGCACCGCGTCAACCGCAAAGCAGCGACAAGGTGCCCGCGCGCATCCTTGCGCACTTGGCATTCAGCACGATGCGCCATATGTCATGCCCAAACCAAAGACAGGAGCGCCCCATGGCCGATATCGACGATCCCGAGAACACAATCATCATGACCCTTAAAGATGGCGATGTGATCATCAAGCTGCTGCCCGATGTGGCCCCCGCCCATGTTGATCGGATGAAAACCCTCGCGCGTGAAGGGGCCTATGACAATGTGGCATTCCACCGGGTGATTGACGGGTTCATGGCCCAGACCGGGGATGTGGCCAATGCAAATATGGAAAAAGACTATAACCCGGGCCGCGCTGGCACGGGCGGGTCATCCTATCCTGATCTGCCTGCCGAGTTCTCGAAGGTCCCGCATGCGCGCGGCTCACTTGGCGCAGCGCGTTCTGCCAATCCAAATTCGGCCAACAGCCAGTTCTTTGTGAACTTCAAAGACAATGATTTCCTGAACGGACAGTACACCGTCTATGGACAGGTGATTTCGGGGATGGAGCATGTGGATGCCATCGCCAAAGGCGAACCACCTGCGAACCCTGACCGGATGATCAGCGTGAAAGTGGCTGCCGATGTATAAGCTTGTCGCCACTTTTGCCGCGCTGGCAAGCCCAGCACTTGCCACCGGTCTTGAGATTGACATTGCGGGCCAAGCCAATGGCACCGTTGTCATCGACCTGTTTGAAGATGTTGCCCCGCAACATGTCACGCAGATCACGACCATTGCCGGGAACGGCGAATATAATGGGGTGGTCTTTCACCGCGTGATCGAAGGCTTCATGGCCCAGACTGGTGATGTTAAGTTCGGCAAGGCCGACAATCTTGGCCGCGCTGGCACGGGCGGGTCATCTTTGCCCAACATCCCGGCCGAATTCTCGGATCTCAACTTCGCCCGTGGCGTGGTTGGCATGGCCCGGTCCCAGAACCCGAATTCCGCCAATAGCCAGTTTTTCATCATGTTTGATGAAGGATCGTTCCTGAACGGTCAGTATACGGTTGTTGGGGAAGTGACCTCTGGCATGGATGTCGTTGATCAGATCAAACGTGGTCAAGGCCAGTCTGGTACGGTTGCAGGTGCGCCTGATGTCATGACGGACGTGCGCGTTACTGAATAGGCTTTAGCGCAGGTGCCCGTTTAAAAAATGGGCGCTTCCGCGCGTTTACATCTATTGAAACTTTTTCGGCGCCGCCTGTTCTTATGGGCGGCGCTTTTTGTTGGTGCGGAGCCTCCGGCGGAAGTATTTTTCGACAAAGAAAGCAGAAAGTGGCGCGCCGTTATGTGCCGCAGAATGTAGTGTGGACGATTTCGGTTTCTTTGGGGGCGGCGGCATAGAGATTGCGGGCCTTGGTCAAGGGGTCAAAGGGGGTGATGACTTCCTTGAGTAGCGCGTGAAACGGTGCGAGGTCGCCTGCGACACCTGCCTGAATCACGGCCTCGATCTGGTGATTGCGCGGGATGATTTTGGGGTTGGCATCGTTCATGATCTCTTTGGACGGGTTGCGCGCCTGCCAGCCTTTGTCCCATACATCAAAGGCATCCCGGTCAGCAAAGTGATCGCGCGGCTTGTCTTGGCTTAGGGCGGCGAAGCTGTTCGTGAAATCCGCCTTTTGCCCATGTAGCAGGTTCAGAAAATCATTGATCAGCGCAACGTCGTCTTCGCGTGGGTCTGCAATCCCCAGCTTGGCCCCAAAAGTTTTCACCCACGCGGCCCGATACAGCACCGGCAAATCGTTCACGCTGGCTGTGAAGCTTTCGATTGCCGCGTCCTGATCGGGCATCAAGGGGATCAGGGCTGTTGCAAATTGCGCCATGTTCCACGCCGCGATTCCGGGCTGGTTGCGATAGGCATAGCGCCCCATTTGGTCGATTGCGCTGAACACTTTGTCCGGGTTAAAGTCATCCATAAAGGCGCAAGGCCCATAATCGATGGTTTCGCCTGCGATGCTTGCGTTATCCGTGTTCATGACCCCGTGGATGAACCCAATCCCCGACCATTTCGCAATCAGTTCCGCCTGTCGCGCGATCACCGCATCCAGCAGCGCTTGGGGGCCGTCGGTGTCAGGATAGTGCCGCGCGATGGTGTAGTCAGTCAGCGCTTGCAGTTCGTCGATCATGCCGCGTGCGGCGTAGATTTGGAACGTCCCAACCCGGATGTGGCTTGTGGCGATGCGCGTCAGGACTGCACCGGGCAGAGGCGCATCACGATAGACATCCTCACCCGTGGCCACGGCTGCCAACGCGCGCGTGGTTGGCACGCCCAAAGCATGCATCGCTTCGCTGACGATATATTCGCGCAGCACCGGGCCAAGCCACGCCCGCCCATCGCCGCCGCGCGAATACGGCGTGCGCCCGGACCCTTTCAGTTGGATATCGCGGTGCTGGCCATCTGTGCAGCGCACTTCACCCAACAGGATCGCACGCCCGTCCCCAAGTTGCGGGTTCCAGTTCCCAAACTGATGCCCTGCATAAAGCTGGGCGAGGGGGGCGGCCCCTGTGGGGATGGCGTTGCCTGAAAAGATCGCGGCTGGGTCGGTGACGCTGATCCCAAGTTCTGCGGCAAGCGCTTCGTTGTAGGCAATCAAGGACGGCGCTTTGACCGGGGTCGGGTCAAGCCGCGTGAACATTGTGTCGGGCAGCTTGGCGAAGGTGTTGTCAAAGGGGATGGGCATCACAGGGTCTCGGCCATGTGGATGACGCCTGTGACCGGCGCAAAGCCGACCCGTTTGCAAAATGCGGCCGCCGGGGCATCGGCTTGAAGCTGCACATGCATCGCCCGCAGCCCGGCTTGGCGCAAATTGACGGTGACAGCATGCATCACTTCGGTCCCGATCCCGCGATTGCGCACAGAGGCGCGGATGTAGACCTCTTCCAGACGTCCGACCATGCCGCCATCCGCGACAGACCAGCCAAAGCTGATCATCACATAACCCAGCGGTGCGCGGCCCGGACCAATCAGCCAGATCGCCCCCAAAGGGCTGCCATCAAGCAAGGGTTCGGCAACCGTGCTGCGGTGTGCATCATCATAAGGCAGACCGGCGTCTTCATGGAAACGCGCCATCAGGCCCAGCACTTGGGTGGCGTGTTCGGTCCCGGCAAGGGTGATGGCAGTCGTCATGGGTGGCCTTTCAAAGGGCAGGACAGGCTGACAGGCAGTTCTGTGGGACAGGCATAGAAGGCATCGGCGTCAATGTCTCGCAGAAACATCGGGATGGGCGCGCGCGGGTGATCCTGTGCTTCTGGTGCGAAACTTTGCCGGAACGGGCGTGCTGAATCGGTGAAGGCCTGCCGGTTTCGGGCGCTGATCCTTTGGGCGCTGACGTGCGGTTGCATAATAAGCACGCAGGCGCTGGATTCCATTGGTGACCTGCCTGCGCCCTTTGCGCCTTCGCCCCAATCGGGCGCGAAGAGCTACGTACGGTGACCCCTCCCGCACGGGGACGCAGCCTTTTTGTTAGTCTGACCCGCGTGAGAGGGCCGCAACGCCCGTGCGCGCGATTTCCTGAAGGCCAAGGGGGCGCATCAATTCGGCAAAGGCGTCGATTTTTTCAGGGGTGCCTGTAATTTCAAACACGAATGATTCCAGCGTGCTGTCGACCACATTGGCGCGGAAGATATCGGCCAGCCGGATCGCTTCGATCCGGTGTTCGCCTTTGCCTGCGACCTTCAAAAGCGCAAGTTCACGTTCGACCGACGGGCCTTCGACCGTCAGGTCGTGAACCTCGTGCACGGTCACGATGCGGCCCAACTGCGCCTTGATCTGCGTGATGACTTGCGGCGTGCCAGTGGTCACAACCGTGATGCGCGACAGGTGCCCGGTGTGGTCGGTTTCGGCTACGGTAAGGCTTTCGATATTATAGCCCCGGCCCGAGAACAGACCAATGACACGGGCAAGGACACCCGGTTCGTTTTCGACGATCACCGCAAGCGTGTGGCGTTCGATGTCGTCGCTGAAGTTAGAACGCAGGTTATAGGCGGATTTGGATGACGCGCCTTTTTTGAGTTTAAGCGGGGACATATTTTAGCTTTCGTTTTTGGAAGGGGGGCGAATTTTCTAGAAAATTCTAATTCAGAAAAATTTTCGTCGAAAACTTTTACACCATCACCGCCCCGCCAGCCTGAATTGCATTCGCCGTATCCGCGTTTTCACCCAGCAACATTTCATTATGCGGCTTGCCTGACGGGATCATCGGGAAGCAATTTTCGTGCTTTTCCACCAGACAGTCGAACAGGACCGGGCCGTCGTGTTCCAGCATCTCGATGATCGCATCGTCCAGATCGGCAGGATCAGAGCAGATGATGCCTTTGGCCCCGAAAGCCTCGGCCAGTTTGACGAAATCGGGCAAGGACTCCGACCAGCTTGATGAATAGCGTTCGCCGTGCAGCAACTCCTGCCACTGGCGCACCATTCCCAGACGTTCGTTGTTCAGAATGAATTGCTTCACAGGCAGGTTGTACTGCATCGCCGTGCCCAGTTCCTGCATGTTCATCAGCCATGACGCCTCACCTGCGACGTTGATGACCAGCGCATCCTTATGGGCCATTTGCACACCGATGGAGGCCGGAAAGCCATAGCCCATGGTGCCCAAGCCCCCGGATGTCATCCAGCGGTTCGGATCTTCAAAGCCCAGGTATTGGGCCGCCCACATCTGATGCTGGCCCACTTCGGTGCAGATGTAACGGTCGTGCTTTTTTGTCAGCTCTTCCAGTCGCGCAAGGGCATATTGCGGCTTGATGACCTTGCCTTCCTGCTTGAAGGACAGGCAATCCACCTTGCGCCACTCATTAATCTGCCCCCACCATTTGCCCAAACCTTCCTTGTTGGTCTTGCGGCCACGGGATTTCCAGATTTTCAGCAGGTCTTCGAGCACATGGGCCACATCGCCCAAGATCGGAATATCAACGTGGATCACCTTGTTGATGGACGAGGCATCAATATCAATATGCGCCTTCTTGGACTTCGGGCTGAATTCCGAGATCAGACCTGTAATCCGGTCGTCAAAACGCGCGCCGATATTGATCATCAGATCGCAGTCATGCATCGCCATATTTGCCTCATACAGACCATGCATCCCCAGCATCCCGACCCAGTTTTCACCAGACGCCGGATAGCAGCCCAGACCCATCAGGGTTGAGGTAATCGGGAAATTCGTCTCGGCCACCAGTTCGCGCAGCAATTGCGACGCGGCAGGGCCAGAGTTGATCACACCGCCGCCCGTATAAAAGATGGGGCGCTTGGCGGTTTCCATCGCCTTGGCCAATTCTTCGATGGATTCAATGTCGCCTTTGATCTGCGGGGCGTAATGCGTCTCCATCTTTTGCATTTCGGTGTAGTTGCCCGTGGCGAACTGCACGTCTTTTGGGATGTCGATCAGCACCGGGC
>CAYPVL010000104.1:8095-9873 GCA_964414165.1 uncultured Cognatiyoonia sp. | reverse complement strand
TCTCAGTGCGGCTGAATGGAACGCCGTAATGCTCTAGCTCATAGACCGCCTTCGGGGCTTCGCGGGCGAGGTATTCCATCGCATCCGTATCACCCAACCAGTCAGAGCCCTTGACGGTATCATACATATGCCACTGCCAGTGATCCGGGCCCATGTTGGACAGGGACGCGGCGATTCCACCTTGGGCGGCAACAGTGTGTGATCGGGTCGGGAAAACCTTGGAAATACAGGCGGTTTTGAGGCCCTGTTCGGCCAGACCCAATGTGGCACGCAGGCCAGCGCCACCAGCGCCCACCACAATCGCGTCATAGACATGGGTTTCGTATTCGTAAGCTGCCATTGTCAAATGCTCCGGCGAATTAAAGGGCGATGCGGATAAGGGCGAAGACGCCAAGGGCAGCGGCCCCGTAGGACAGGCAGATCATGGCGATGATCAGGCCTTTGCGCAGGGTGCCGTGGATATAATCCTCGATCAGGGTCTGCACACCTTTGGCGAAGTGAAAGAAGCCAACCAGCAAGGTCAGCACAGCAATCCCCGCAGGGATGGGACGGCTGTAGTAGGCCACAACCTCTTCATAAGGTCTGCCAAGTGCAGACCCGAAGGTGAAGATGAAAAGCGGCACCAGAACCAGCAGGGCAACGGATGACACCATCATCTGCCAGTGATGTTCGGTGCCCGACTTGGCGGATCCAAGGCCGGATGCACGCTTGCGATCAGTCAAAAATGCCATAACGCGCCCCCTTAAACGACGATAACAGTGAAAATGGTTAGAAGGACCGATGCGATGATCATGATCATGCCCATGGTTTCGGCCTTCTCGACCTCAAGGCCGTAACCCATGTCCCAGATCAGATGGCGCAGCCCGCCCAGCAGGTGATACCAAAGGGCCCATGTAGACAGGAACAGCACCAAGTCACCAAACCAACTACGCAGGAAGCCGTCAGCAGTTGCAAATGCATCAGGACCAGCAGCCGCAGCCACAAACCACCAGACGATCATCAAAGCAGCAACAATCACGGCATTGCCGGTCAAGCGTACGAAAATAGATGTCATCGAGGTCAGTTGCGGACGATAAATCTGCAAATGCGGAGACAAGGGGCGGTTGCCCCGGTTCACGTCGGCCATATCAGTTCCCTTCTAGGCGGTGTGCCACTGGTGAGAATGGCACCTTTGCACGATGTTCTGCACTAAAAGGTAAACGCTGTCACGCTTTCTGCACGCGCAAATCCGCGTGATTTTGCCGCGATTTCAAGAAATTTCGCCTTTGTGATCACAGTTTTCGCAAGTGTGATCACAATATTCATTCTTCAAAGGTGGACTGATCAAAGACATCCACCAAACTGTTATCGCTATCAACAAAATAGATGCGTACTGCGGGCAGTTATCATCGTTCATCAAACAGGCATCAACGCCCAATAATCCAAATCCAGCAGGATATCGGGATGATATTTACCGTCTTCGCCGCGCAAAGGCGCGTCAGCATTTTTTGTCGCGACCAGCCGCAAGCGAACTGCGCCTACACCCGGTGCGCCCGTCTCGGCGGTATCCAGCACCTCGGACCACGCCCGCACTGTATCCCCAGCGAAACAAGGGTTCGCATGCGCCCCGCCGTTCAAGGCCACGATCATCTGCGCATTCGCCAAGCCATTAAACGACAGCGCCCGCGCCAGCGACATCACATGCCCGCCATAGATCAGGCGCTTTCCATCCGAGCGGTTGGTCGCATCAAAATGCACCTTCGCAGTGTTTTGCCACAAACGCGTGGCCAACATATGCT
>CAYPVL010000104.1:0-8085 GCA_964414165.1 uncultured Cognatiyoonia sp. | reverse complement strand
CACCATCAACGTGGTCGATAATCTCGCCCACTTTATAGTCACCCAAGCGATGTGGCTCGCCCGCAAGTGCAAAGTCATAGCCGGTAAAATCCAAACCCTCTGGCACTACCAAATCGCCGGGCTGCACTGACGCCTGCAACTTTGGAATGACAGGATCAGGGGCAGGCCCCTCCCCCTGTTTGCGCACCATCACCCAACGCACATACTCCAGAACAGGCACACCCATCTGGTTGCATCCTGTCGTGCGCACCCAGACCACGCCGGACTTGCCGTTGGAGTTCTGCTTCACGCCAATCACTTCGGACGACGACGTGAGCGTATCGCCGGGCCAAACGGGCGCAAGCCAGCGCCCTTCGGCATAGCCAAGGTTGGCGACCGCATTCAGGGAAACGTCCGGAACGGTTTTGCCAAAGACAATATGAAAGGCGATCAGATCATCCAGCGGCGAGGATTCAAGCCCGCAGTCTTGGGCAAACATATCCGAGGAATATAATGCCCCCCGCGCCGGATATAGCGCATGGTACAAAGCGCGCTCTCCCTCCGCCACAGTGCGCGGAACGGCGTGGTGAATAATGTCGCCAACGCGGTAGTCCTCAAAAAAGCGGCCAGCGTTGGTCTTGCTCATTGCTGGCCAAGCTTCATGTCGGGACTATAGGCAGGGGCAACATCCTTGATCACCGCCTGCGCGCAGCGCATCACACCATTCGCATGATCATATGCATATTGCGGAGAGCCATGCAGCTTCCAACCCTTGGCCAAAGCATCCGACACCTTGTGGCAAAACGCCGACGTGTCATCCTCGGTCAGCAAGCGATAGATTGTGTTCATATTACCCCCAAGGTGCAACGCCCAACCAATTGTGGATCAGCATCACGATTGTGACGATCACAAGGGTCAGGACAACATAGATAACTTCTTTCTTCGCCCCGCCATGCGGCGGCGGTGTCCAGTCGGGGTCTTGCGTGTTGATCAAAGCAACCTCGACCAAAGCCCACACCAGCAAGCCGCCAAACAGTACAAACGATGCGGTATCCCCGTTCACCAGCACATGCGCGAGGGCCCAGATGCTAAAGCCCGTCAGTTGCGGGTGGCGCAGCTTGGTGCCCAGCCACACGCGCGGCTTGCCCGGTCCGGGGCCACCCGTGGCATAGATATAGAAGGCAACCAGCATCATCAGGTTATTGATACCAACTAATGCGGGACTGCGGCCCCAATACACAGTGCTGTCAGCCGCGCGATACCCAAGTACCATCAGCACAACGCTGCCGATGATCAGCACCGCCATCACGCCCTTGCCCGGGTCACCCAGTTTGGCGCGCACATCGGGTGCAAGGCGTTTGAACAAATGTGCGACCCACCAAAGGGCAACACCGGCAATCAGAAGGATCATATGTTCTCAAGCTCCGCAATGGCTGTGGCTTTCGCCAAAGTCGCCTTTGCGGTCTCAATATGCAAGTTCTCAACGATCTTGCCATCGACCACGACAACCGCTTGCCCTTCGGCGATGGCCGCATCATAAGCCGCAATCTGACGGCGGGCGAGGTCGATATCCGCCTCAGTTGGGCCAAAGGCAGCATTGCAGATCGCAACCTGAGCTGGATGGATCAAGGTCTTGCCATCAAAGCCCATGGCACGACCCTCGGCACATTCTGCCTGAAGGCCATCCTCATCCTTGAAGGCATTATAGACGCCATCCAAAGCCAAAATCCCATGCGCGCGGGCGGCAAGCAGGCAGTGCTGCAGGGCAGTAAGCATCGCGGGGCGTCCCGTTGCTGACAGGTCTTTCGCCAGATCATTTGTCCCCATAACGAATCCCGCAATCCTTGGGTGGGCGGCGATTTCGGCGGCATTCAGGATGCCCAACGGGGTCTCCATCATCGCCCAGATCGGCAGATCGGGGATCAAAGTTGCCAAAGCATCAACATCAGCCGCATTATTTACCTTGGGAAGCAAAACAGCATCGCAATCCATCGCAATAACAGCCTTCGCATCCGCGGCACCCCAATTTGTATCAAGGGCGTTCATGCGGACAATCTTGAGGCGCGCGCCATACCCCCCGGCAGCCAAGGCCGCAGCCAACGTCTTGCGTGCATTGTCTTTTTCATCCGGGGCGACGGCGTCTTCCAGATCAAATAGGATGATATCGACAGGCAAGGTTTTTGCCTTTTCCAACGCACGTTCTTTCGAGCCGGGGATATACAGGGCCGAGCGGCTGGGGTGGGCGTTCATCAAAACTTCCTTGTAATTATATTGCGCAAAATTGACCAAATCTTTGCGCTTAGTTCAAGCGTAAACTGCAGTAACCGAGCAAATTCCGCATCGTGACGGTATCTTAACCATTCATAGCGATAGTGGGACCCAGAGTAATGCCAAGGCCAGGCACACGTATAATCGCTGTGCTTTCACCTGTCTTACGAAGGGGTTTGCCATGAACCATAAAGTGTTTTTGTTCTCAACCGCGCTGGCCGCGACGCTGTTTTCCGCACAAAAGCTTGCGGCGCAAACAGCCAATTGTGGGCCGCATGATGTGGTGACGGCACGGCTTGCAGATCGCTACGGCGAAAGCCGACAAGTGATTGCAATGACCGCCGACCAATCCGTGATGGAGGTGTTCGCCTCTGCCGAAACGGGCAGTTGGACAGTCACAATCACAAAGGCCGGGCAGCAAACCTGCCTTGTTGCCGCCGGTGAGAATTATCAACATGTGGCAGAGGTTCTTCAACCATCAAGCCATGGTTTGTGACGGCCAAGCTTAGCCGTGTTTTCAAAATTTTTGGGAACCGTTTTTGGGATGTTTTGTTTTCTAGGCATCACCGCTGCGCAACCGTGCAGCCCAACACACCTTAAACGGAGAAATGTTATGAAGACGCTTTTGACAACAACAGCCATGACCGTATTTGCAGCCACCGCCGCACTTGCCGAAAGCGATATGGACATCGAAATGGACGCGGAAGATGTGATCCTGCAGACCGACGCAACAGTGCCCGGCGACATGATGGGTGACGCCGATACAGATGTCGCAAGCACATCAGCAACAAAACTGGATGATGAATTGCCGATGACAGAAACGGCAGACGCTGAATTGACGACACCCATGGGCGAAGACGGCTTTGTGCCAACCGAACTGGCCGCACTGACAGCCGAAGACCTTGAAGGCGTCGAAGTCTTTGGCCCAGAGGAAGAAAACATCGGTGAGGTCGCGGATTTGATCATCACAGATGACGGTACAATCAGCGAAGCTTTGGTTGATGTCGGCGGGTTCCTTGGCTTTGGCGAAAAGCGTGTCGCGCTGGCCATCGAAGATTTGGTGATCATGCAGGACGAAGACGGCGATGAACTGCGCATTTATTCCGATGCAAGCCAAGCCCAACTTGAAGCGATGGAAGAATATCAGGAAAGCTAAAGCCTGACTTTTGCGAAAAAAGTGGTCGTCCCAACCGGGGCGGCCATTTTTTATGCGAGGCCGCGCAGCGACTGCCAGATCAATTGCATCGACAATAGCAGCAAAGCCCAAACGATGATGCGAAAGAACAGCTTTTCGGGGATGATCCGAACAAGCCAGACACCCGCAAAAACCGAAGCAATCGCAGGCCCCACCAAGATCAAAGCAGTTTGCATATTCGCTAAACTCAGCTGCCCCAGCAGAAAGTAAGGGATCAGCTTGACGATATTGATGTATGCAAATGCCACTGTCACGGTGCCCGCAAAGGTGATCTTGTCCAGCTTCAATGGCAGCACATAGACCTGATAGGGCACCGAACCCGAATGGCTTACGAAACTTGTGAAGCCGGTAATCGTGCCCCAGAAAAAGCCGCGCGCCCAGCGCGCAGGCTGCGGCGGGGAATCACTGGCACGGCGCAACATCAAAGACAGCGCAAAGATACTGCCAATCACACCCAGAATCAGCGTCACCATCGCCTCGGACACCAGATCGACGGTCAGATAACCGATCAAAACGCCCAAAGGCATGACAACCATCATGATCTTCAGCACATCCCGACTGAAATGCCGCCGGTAAGCCATCAGGCCAAACACGTCTGACACAATAAAGACCGGCAAAAGCAGCCCCGCCGCCAGAACCGGGGACATCACCAGCGACATCAGCGGCACAGCCAAAGCGGTAATCACAGGCACCCCGCCCTTGCCCAATCCCACAAAGATCGCAGCAATCACTGCCACAATCCAATAGAGTGTCCCGTCCACTTGATACTCTTTTGATAAATGCTAGCCCTGCTGCACACTTGCACCGGAGGGGGGAAAAGACTAGGCATCGCGCCAAATCAAACCAGATAGGATTTATTCCCATGGCCAGACCTAAGATTGCCCTGATCGGCGCCGGACAGATCGGCGGAACGCTTGCGCACCTCGCTGCCATCAAAGAATTGGGCGATATTGTTATGTTCGACATCGCTGAAGACGGCGATATCGGCCGCGGCAAAGCGCTTGATATTGCCGAAGCTGGTCCCGTCGCTGGAATCGACGTGGCACTCAAAGGCACAAACGATTACGCTGAAATTGCAGGCGCTGATGTGTGCATCGTCACAGCCGGGGTTGCGCGCAAGCCGGGCATGTCACGCGACGACCTTCTGGGGATCAACCTGAAAGTGATGAAATCCGTCGGCGAAGGTATCGCCGCCAATGCGCCAAACGCCTTTGTGATCTGCATCACGAACCCGCTGGATGCGATGGTTTGGGCCTTGCGCGAATTTTCCGGCATGCCACACAACATGGTCTGCGGCATGGCTGGCGTGCTTGATTCTGCGCGCTTCCGCCACTTCTTGGCTGAAGAATTCGACGTCTCGATGCGGGACGTGACAGCCTTTGTTTTGGGCGGGCACGGCGACACAATGGTGCCGCTGACACGCTATTCCACAGTTGCGGGCATTCCGTTGCCTGATCTGGTCAGCATGGGCTGGACCACACAAGACAAACTAGACGCCATCGTGCAGCGCACCCGTGATGGTGGCGCGGAAATCGTCGGGCTTTTGAAAACAGGCTCTGCCTTCTACGCACCAGCGACCTCAGCGATCGAAATGGCCGAATCGTTCCTGAAGGACCAAAAGCGCGTGCTGCCATGCGCGGCCCATGTGGATGGGGCCTATGGGCTTGATGGATTTTACGTCGGTGTGCCGACCGTGATCGGTGCGGGCGGTGTTGAACGCGTGGTCGAGATCAAGATGAACAAAGACGAACAGGCGATGTTCAACAAATCTGTGGACGCCGTCAAAGGGTTGGTCGAGGCCTGCAAAGGGATCGATGGATCGCTAAGCTAAGAGCGCCCAAAAACAAACAATCGAAAAAGGGATGGGTCAGCGCGACTCATCCCTTTTTTCGTGGAGAAATTAAGATATCCGAAACAGCATTCAATTTTTGTGATCACACATTTTTCCCCTGTGATCACAAATGTCGCTTTTTTCACAAGTTCACGGGAATGCCAGTTTTTTATTAAGCATTGATGTGCTTTGGATTGGGAAACCCCAGCCACCCCGAGGGACATCTGATGAATATCCACGAATACCAAGCCAAAGCTCTCCTGCGTTCTTACGGTGCCCCCGTCAGCGATGGCCGTGCGGTCACCAAGGCCGAAGAAGCCAAATCTGCTGCAGGCGAACTTGACGGGCCGCTTTGGGTCGTCAAAGCCCAGATCCACGCTGGTGGCCGCGGCAAAGGCAAATTCAAAGAATCCGACGCAGGCGATGCAGGCGGCGTGCGCCTTGCCAAATCTGTGGCTGAAGCGGCTGAAGAAGCCAAGAAAATGCTGGGTCGCACGCTTGTGACGCACCAGACCGGCCCCGCAGGCAAACAGGTCAACCGGATTTATATCGAAGACGGGTCTGGCATCGAAACAGAAATGTACCTTGCCCTTTTGGTTGATCGTCAGACAAGCCGCATCGGCTTTGTCTGTTCCACCGAAGGCGGAATGGACATTGAAGAAGTCGCCGAAAAAACACCCGAAAAGATCCTGAACTTCACTGTTGATCCGGCCACGGGTTATCAGGCCTTCCACGGACGTCGCGTCGCCTTCGCCCTGGGGCTTGAAGGCCAGCAGGTCAAGCAATGCGTCAAACTGATGGGTCAGCTTTACCAAGCTTTCGTCGAAAAAGACATGGAGATGCTGGAAATCAACCCGCTGATCGTCACAGATGGCGGGGATCTGAAGGTGCTGGATGCGAAGGTCGCCTTTGATGGCAACGCCGTCTATCGCCATGCCGATATCGCAGCCCTGCGGGATGAGACCGAGGAAGACCCCAAGGAACTTGCCGCGTCCAAGTATGACCTGAACTACATCGCCCTTGATGGTGAAATCGGTTGCATGGTGAACGGCGCGGGCCTCGCGATGGCAACAATGGACATCATCAAGCTTTATGGGGCCGAACCTGCGAACTTTCTTGATGTGGGGGGCGGTGCGACCAAAGAGAAAGTGACCGAGGCGTTCAAGATCATCACGTCGGATCCAAACGTCAAAGGCATCCTTGTGAACATCTTTGGCGGAATCATGCGCTGCGATGTCATCGCAGAAGGCGTTGTGTCTGCGGTGAAAGAGGTCGGCCTGAAAGTGCCGCTGGTTGTGCGCCTTGAAGGGACCAACGTCGCAGAAGGCAAAAAGATCATCAACGAAAGCGATGTTGATGTGATCGCGGCGGATGATTTGAAGGACGGGGCACAGAAAATCGTGAAAGCGGTCAAGGGATAAGTCTCATGAATGCGGTGCTTGTGCGTGGAAGGTCTAACGCGGTTTCGAACCGCCGCGTTGCCCCCTGCACGGGCCCACGCCCCCCTGACAGCGGCGCATTCGGCGAACACAAGTCGCAAGTGTGCCCGCAAATCAACGTCATAAACATGCCACGGATTGATCATCAAATGGGCAGAAAAGCACGCGATAGATACGGTAGACCCACTCTGGGTTCCTCTGTGCACGCTGCGTGCTTTGGGGGCTATGCACCTGCCGTAAGGATGATTGACTATGACACTGAAAAAGATCGCGCTGCCCGCTATCGTTTTGATGACTTTGACCGCTTGCATGGACGGGGGCGGGGCCTCGGTCAGCAAAGCGCCAACCGGGCTCAGCAACTGCGCCCATCTGGCGGGGATAAGCGCGCAATATATTCAGGGCGACAACGTGCGCTGCGGCCCACAGTCCGAACTGCCCTACACACTTCGCTAATTTCCGGCGCAGCCCAAAAGGCTGCCCACTTTGAATACCCCAAACCGGCCGTCGCACCCGCGACGCCCGGTTTTTTTGCGTCTCCATTCGAGATTTCAGGAAAGGGCACTTCATGATCACGAAGACATGCAGCCTTCTCGCCGTCACACTCATGCTCGCCGGGTGCAGCGCGTTGCAACCCGAAAGCGCCACAACCGAAATCATGTTGGGCGATTGCCAAAACGGTGCCGTCATGACGCAAGCCACATTCGGCGGCCCGCTGCGCTGCGCACCCCAAAGCGAACCGGTGTTCACCCAAGCCTCAGAAGCCCCCGAAAACTAAAGAAACCACACGCATCAGCATCCCGCAAATACGCATAAGACACGCACAACAAGGACCTGTAACACATGGCCATTCTCGTCAACGAAAACACCAAAGTCATCTGTCAGGGCCTTACCGGGTCCCAAGGGACATTCCACTCTGAACAGGCGATCGCCTATGGGACCAAAATGGTCGGCGGCGTGACGCCGGGCAAAGGCGGTCAGGTGCATTTGGACCTGCCGATCTTCAATTCGGTCCACGAAGCCAAGCACGTGACCGAAGCGAATGCGTCTGTGATCTACGTGCCGCCCCCCTTTGCGGCCGATTCAATCCTCGAAGCGATTGATGCGGAGATGGAGCTGATCATCTGCATCACCGAAGGCATTCCGGTCCTTGACATGATGCGCGTCAAGCGCGCGCTTGAAGCATCCACATCCCGCCTGATCGGGCCAAACTGCCCCGGCGTGATCACGCCCGATGCATGCAAAATCGGCATCATGCCCGGACACATCCACAAGCGCGGGTCCGTGGGCGTTGTATCGCGGTCTGGCACACTTACCTATGAAGCTGTGAAGCAGACGTCAGACAGCGGCCTTGGCCAATCCACAGCCGTCGGTAT
>CAYPVL010000103.1:0-10011 GCA_964414165.1 uncultured Cognatiyoonia sp. | reverse complement strand
CTTTTCACCGTGGGTGGGGTCACAGGGATCGTGTTGTCACAAGCAGGCGTCGACCGGGCCTATCACGATACATACTATGTGGTTGCACACTTCCACTATGTAATGTCGCTGGGTGCCGTATTCTCGATCTTTGCGGGGATCTACTTTTACTTCCCAAAAATGTCGGGCCGGATGTATCCTGAATGGGCAGGCAAGCTGCACTTTTGGATGATGTTCATTGGTGCCAACATCACCTTCTTCCCACAACACTTCTTGGGACGTCAGGGGATGCCACGCCGCTATATCGACTATCCTGAGGCATTTGCGTACTGGAACTATGTATCAAGCTGGGGCGCGTTCCTGTCCTTTGCATCGTTCCTGTTCTTCATCGGGGTGATCTTCTACTCACTCTTCTATGGTCGCCGCGTGACCGAGAATAACCCATGGAACGAATATGCAGACACGCTGGAATGGACACTGCCGTGCCCACCGCCAGAGCATACCTTCGAAATCCTGCCAAAGCAGGAAGAGTGGGATAAGCAACCCGGTCACTAGCTGGGTGTAGAATTAGAAAGGCCCCGCCATTCCGGAGGGGCCTTTTTCTTTGGGGCGCGACACGCAACCGCATTGGACAGACCTGCGCGCTCGGCTACCTCTCCCCCATGCCTTACGAATGGTCACATACCCCGCCGCAGCCGACACCGGATTGGCAACTCAGCCTCTGGCCTTACCGGTCGCTTCTGCGCAAGGATTTCGTGCTGTTTATCGGGGCCACCGTCGCGCTGATCGCACTTCCCCTTCTCACCGTGATCGGCACCGCAGTCCTTTGGGGATTGCTGCCCTTCTTTTTGCTGATGCTTGGCGGGCTTTGGTATGCGCTGCACGTCAGCTACAAACGTGGCGAAGTGCTTGAGGAACTTACCGTGACCCAAGACATAGCACATCTGACACGGCACAACCCCAACGGCGAACGGCTTGACTGGGAAGCCAACCGCTATTGGGTCAGCGTGCACCTGCACCCCAAAGGGGGGCCGGTCGATAACTACATCACACTACGCGGTGGGGATCGGGAGGTCGAAATAGGTAGCTTCCTTGATGCCACCGAACGGCTCGCGCTTTATGACGAGCTGAAATGCAGCCTCTAAGACCAAACGCCCTCATCTCTTTGGTTTGGAAATATCCCAGGGGAGCGCAGCGGGGGCAGCGCCCCTTCCCAACCATCAAACCAAAACCTAGTAATTTTGCGGGCAAACCCTCCCCACACTCGTAGGGTGGATCTTGATCCACCTACCCCAACCGGGCCTTGACCAAAGGACCAGTTTTGCCGAAATCCATCTGGCCTGTGTATTTACCCTTCAATACACCCATCACCTTGCCCATATCGCGGATGCTGTCAGCACCCACCTGCGTGATGGCCGCATCAACGGCTGCTGCAGTCTCGTCCTCGGATAGCTGCTTGGGTAGAAATTCCTCGATAATCTTGATCTCGGATTGCTCTTTTTCGGCTAGTTCCAGCCGCCCACCCTCTTCATAGGCGCGCGCGCTTTCCTGGCGTTGTTTGACCATCCGACCCATGATCGCAAGCACCTCAGGATCGCCGACCCCGGCCTCTTCCTGATCGGTGCCACGCAAGGCAATATCCTTGTCCTTGATGGCCGCATTGATCAGGCGCAAAGTCGACAAGCGGTCGGCCTCTTTTGCCTTCATAGCATCCTTAAGGGCCGTATTGACCCGGGTGCGCATATCCATCTGAAATTCTATCCCAACTGTTCCCCGAAGACGCAGCATAACGATGCGCAAGGGCCGTGACAAGCGCGCGCAACGCCGCATCATCCCCTTGTTTGCAAGGCCTTGACCCCCGCCGCCTTGCCGCCTATTGCGGGGGCGATTTGCGTGACATCGGGGGATCAGCACATGCCGACGAAACCAACCGCCTGCCTTGCTCTTGCAGATGGGACCGTCTTTTACGGGATAGGCTTTGGGGCGACGGGCCAAACCACTGCCGAGTTGTGCTTTAACACCGCCATGACCGGCTATCAGGAGATCATGACAGATCCGTCTTATGCGGGCCAAATCGTGACCTTCACCTTCCCCCACATCGGCAACACCGGGGTCAACCCCGAAGACGATGAAACCGCCGATCCGGTCGCCGCAGGGATGATCGTCAAATGGGACCCGACCGAGGCCTCGAACTGGCGCATGACCGAAGAGCTGACCACCTACCTTGAAAAGCGCGGACGCATCGGGATGGGCGGCGTGGATACACGCCGGCTCACACGGGCGATCCGCCAGCAAGGGGCACCGCATGTGGCGCTGGCCCATGATCCAGATGGTCACTTCGACATCGAAGCATTGGTCGCAGCCGCCCGCGCGTTTTCCGGCCTTGAAGGGTTGGATCTGGCCAAAGATGTCACCTGCGCGCAGTCATACCAATGGAATGAAATGCGCTGGGCCTGGCCCGAAGGCTATAAGCCCCAAACCAACCCCGTGCACAAAGTCGTCGCTATCGATTACGGCGCAAAACGCAACATCCTGCGCTGCCTTGCATCGGCAGGATGCGATGTAACGGTCCTGCCCGCGACTGCCACGGCAGAGGATGTTATGGCCCTGAACCCGGACGGTGTGTTCCTTTCAAACGGTCCTGGCGATCCGGCGGCAACCGGCAAATACGCGGTGCCGATGATCAAAGAGGTTCTGACCAAAGACATCCCCGTCTTCGGGATTTGTCTGGGGCACCAGATGCTTGCGCTGGCGCTTGGGGCACAGACGATCAAAATGAACCACGGCCATCACGGCGCAAACCACCCCGTCAAGGACAATGACACAGGCAAGGTTGAAATCACCTCGATGAACCATGGGTTTACGGTGGATAGCCAATCCTTGCCAGACGGCGTGGTCGAAACGCATGTATCGCTGTTTGATGGGTCAAACTGCGGCATCCGCCTTGCAGACCGCCCTGTCTTCAGCGTGCAATACCACCCCGAAGCCAGCCCCGGCCCGATGGACAGCTACTACCTGTTCGAGCGGTTCGCCGCCGCTATGGCCGAAAAAGCACTTAACACAGCTTAACCTTAACCCCCTCTTAACGGGGGGGAGTGCATTGATGGGCCTCATTGCAGGGGGACCCATATGGGCATTGCCACGAATCTGGCCTTTCAAGCACCGCGTGATCTGCCCGGTCTGCCGCCGCTTTGCGCGCAGCTCGTCGCGGATAGCGCGCTTTGCGCCAATGACGCCCACGCCGCCATCGCCCTGACCAAGCGCCGCAATGTGCGCCTTGAGTCGATCCTTGTGGCAAACTTCGCCTTGAAAGAGCCTGAAGTTTGCGCAGCCCTTGCCACAGCCTTCACCGCCCGCATTATCGATCCCGAAACCACCCCGCCTGATGCCCGGCTTATCGCGCTTTATGGTGCAGCGCAGGTCTTGCGCCACCTGTTGTTGCCTTGGCAGCGACAGGGCGGTGTGACGATTGTACTGTGCAGCGCGCCTGATGATTTCAATCGCCACAAAGATGCGCTGGTCGCTTATTTTGGCCCTGTGCGCATGGCCCTGACCACGCCCACCCAAATCGCTGCAGCCGTGCGCAAGCTGCAGGACAAGCTTCTTGTGCATGAGGCAGAACACCAATTGCCCGCCGCCGACAGTTCGCGCAGCTGGAACAGCCGCATCGCGCGGCAGGTGGCGATCGGATTGGTTGCAGGGCTGGCTACGCTGCTTGCGGTGGCCCCGATGGCGACGCTTGGGGTGATCTGTCTGGCGGTCGGCATGCTGGTTATCCTGACGACCGGGCTGAAATTTGCAGCAACCTGCACCGGCTGGGCTGCGGCCACAGCCAAAGCCCCCGCAAACGCAGCCATCCCAGCACGCCTGCCCACGATCACGATCCTTGTGCCGCTTTATAAAGAGGTTCACATCACAGACCACCTGCTGGCGCGGCTGGCCGCACTTGATTATCCCCATGCGCTACTTGACGTCTGTCTTGTGCTTGAAACCAGCGATGTCACAACACGCGACGCCCTCACACAGGCCGATCTGCCCTCCTATATCCGGCCCATCGCCGTGCCCGATGGCACGCTCAAGACCAAGCCCCGCGCGCTGAATTACGCGATGCGCTTTGCACAGGGCAGCATCATCGGCGTCTATGACGCAGAAGATGCGCCCGCGCCCGATCAACTGCGCGTGGTGGCCGCGCATTTTGCGAATTGCCGTCGTGACGTGGCCTGCCTACAAGGGACGCTTGATTACTATAACCCCCGCGCCAATTGGCTGACGCGCTGCTTTACGCTGGAATACGCAAGTTGGTTCCGGGTGATCTTGCCGGGATATGCGCGCCTTGGGCTGGTGGTGCCGCTTGGGGGGACGACGCTATTTTTCAAGCGCGATATCTTGGCCAAACTTGGCGGCTGGGATGCGCATAACGTGACCGAGGATGCCGACCTTGGGGTGCGGCTTGCACGGCGCGGATACCGGACAGAATTCATCCAATCCGTGACCGAGGAAGAGGCCAACGGGCGCATGTGGCCTTGGATCAAGCAACGCTCTCGCTGGCTGAAGGGCTATGCGATCACCTATGCGGTGCATATGCGCAACCCGCTGAAATTGCTAGAAGACCTTGGGCTTTGGCGGTTCTTGGGGGTGCAGATCCTGTTTGGCGGCACCTTGGCGCAATTCGCCTTTGTGCCGGTGATCTGGTCGTTCTGGATGATGCCGCTGGGGCTGCATCATCCGGTGCAATCGGTCGCGCCCACATGGCTTGCGTGGACCTTCGCCATCGCGTTCATGTTGACCGGGATTATCAATCTGTTTGTGAATACGCTTGGGGCGTTTCGGGCAGGCAAGCCCGGACTTGCGCCGTGGGCGTTGACGCTACAGCTTTACTTTCCGCTTGGGATGATCGCCGTCTACAAGGGGCTGCTGGAACTCACATGGAAGCCGTTCTTTTGGGACAAGACAGCGCACGGCGTGCTGATGCCGACTAATCGGCGGCCTCTACGGCTTTGGCATCCAGCTTCAGGCGCACGACAAAAGCCTCGCTGATGTGATCGCGCAAGGCATGATAGGCTGCATCGCCGTCCCCCGCCTCAATCGCGCGCACGATCAATTCGTGCTCTTTCAACGTATCCGCCCCACGCCCTTCGGCAGAAATTGATGTCGTGGCAAGCAAGGCCATTGAACGATGCACAAGGTCCAACTGCCGCACAAGAAACCGATTGTGCGAGGCAAGGTGGATTTGTTTGTGAAAGCGCCGGTTCGCGCGAGACAGCGCATCAGGATCATTAATCAATTGCTGATCGGCATCCAGCATGGCGCGAAGCACCTTTACCTCTTCAGGGGCGGCGTGTCGGGCGGCAAGGCGGGCGGCAAGCCCCTCCAATTCTCCGCGCACCACGTAAAGTTCGGACAGCTGTGTGTGATCAAGTGAGGCCACGATCAACGACCGCCCATCGCGGGTCAGAAGCGATTGGGTCTCAAGGCGCTGCAAAGCCTCGCGTACCGGCGTGCGGCTGACGCCCAGCCGTTCGGCCAATTCACTTTCCACCAAACGATCACCGGGCTTGTAGATATGGCTGTCAATCGCCTCTAAAATCAGGGCGTAGGCGTCTTTCTGCGGCTGGCGCGGATCGTTCATGTTCAAGAACCTTAACAACTTTGCACCACCCTAAGCGCAGCACCCACCCCGCCGCAAGCATCGCGGCCGCTTTGTCGCATCCCCCTTTTCGCCCAGACATGCGCGGTCTATGTCAGGGTTATGAAACGCAAAACCACAGATATCCTGATTTCCGGCGGGGGCGTGGCCGGCCTGACTGCCGCCGCCGCCTTTGGCAGCGCGGGTTTTGATGTTGTCATCGTCGATCCGGCCCCGCCCATCACCACACGCAAAGACGCCGGGGCCGATCTGCGCACCACCGCTTTCCTGCAACCAGCCCGTGATTTTCTGATGCAGGCCGGGCTTTGGGATGCGCTCACGCCGCACGCGACCCCGCTTGAGACGATGCGCATCGTGGATACCAGCCAAGACCCTGCCGTGCAGCGCGATTTTAACGCCGCCGATATTTCGGCCGAACCTTTCGGATGGAACCTGCCCAACTGGCTGCTGCGTCGCGAAATGGTGGCGCGGCTAACCGAACTGCCGAACGTGACTTTCCTGCCCGGTATCGGCTTTGACAGCATGCTTGCGCGTACCAACGCAACCTTAGTGAAACTGTCAGACGGCACGCGCTATGAGGCCGCGCTTATCATCGGCGCAGACGGGCGCGGATCGCCCGTGCGCGCAGCCATTGGCGTGGATGTGAAAGTGACGCGGTATGGGCAAAAGGCGCTGACATTCGCTGTGATGCATGACGCACCTCATGGCAACATTTCGACCGAAATCCACCGAACGGGGGGACCTTTCACGCTGGTCCCGCTGCCCGATCATGATGGCAAGCCTTGTTCTGCTGTTGTTTGGATGGCCCCCGGGGCAGAGATCGCTGGATTGCAAGACTTGGCTGAGGATGATTTCAACGCAGCCGCCACAGACCGCAGTGCGGGGCTTTATGGCCCGCTCACGCTTGCCTCGCGGCGCACAAGCTGGCCGATCATCAGCCAGATTGCCGACCGTATCACGGGTCCGCGCACCGCCCTTGTGGCCGAAGCGGCGCATGTGATGCCACCCATCGGCGCGCAGGGATTAAACATGTCCCTCAAGGACTTGGCGGCCCTTCTTCATCTTGCCGAGGCCCATCGCGGCGACCTTGGGGCGCAAGCGATGCTGGATCAATACCAGCGCGAGCGGCACGCCGATATCAAGCTGCGGGTGACGGGGATTGATCTGCTGAACCGTGCATCCATTGCCGGGCGTCCCGTGATGCAGGACCTGCGCGGCTTTGGGATCAAAGCGCTGCACGACATCAAGCCGATCCGCACAGGCGTGATGCAAATGGGGCTTGGCGCGCGCTAAAGTACGCGGTCCAGAACCGGCAACAGGCGCGCAAGCGTGGCGTCCACATCGTAAAGCTTGTCCAGTCCGAACAGCCCAAGACGGAAGGTGCGGAAATCATCCGGCTCATCGCATTGTAGCGGCACGCCGGCGGCGATCTGCATCCCCTCAGTAGCAAACTTACTACCGTTCTGCACACCCGGATCATCCGTATAGCTGACGACCACACCGGGGGCACCAAAGCCTTCGGCGGCCACAGACTTGATCCCCTTCTCAGCCAAGGCCACACGCACGCCATTGCCCAAAGCCCACTGCGCCTCTTTCAACTTGGCAAAGCCAAACTCACGGGTTTCCAGCATCGTGTCGCGAAAGGCGCGCAAGCCGTCCGTGGGCATGGTGGCATGATAGGCATGCCCGCCACCTTCATAGGCATCCATGATGGATGCCCATTTCTTAAGATCAACGGTAAAGCTGTTCGATGTTGTATCCGCCATGCGCGCGGCCGCCCGATCTGACATCATGACAAGCCCGGCGGATGGGGTCGAAGACCAGCCCTTTTGCGGGGCCGAAATCAATACATCCACACCCGTCGCTTTCATATCAACCCATGCACAGCCCGATGCGATACAATCCAGCACCATAAGTGCGCCAACCTCGTGGGCGGCATCCGCAAGGGCTGCAATGTAGTCATCAGGCAGGATGATCCCGGCAGAGGTTTCCACATGCGGGGCGAAGACCACATCCGGCTTGGCCTTGCGGATCGCCGCCGTCACATCTTCAATCGGGGCGGGGGCGAAAGGCGCGCGGGTGTCATTGCCCGCTTGGCGCGCCTTCATCACAGTGGTCTGGGCGGTGAAATCACCGGCTTCGAAAATCTGGGACCAGCGGTAGGAAAACCAGCCGTTGCGCACCACAAAGGCATGGGCCTTGTTGCCGAATTGGCGGGCCACAGCCTCCATCGCGTAGGTGCCGCCGCCCGGAACAATGGCAACCTTGTCGGCGGCATAAACCTCTTTCAACATCTCGCGGATGTCGTTCATCACACCCTGAAAGGCCTTGGACATGGAATTGAGTGAGCGATCCGTGAAGACCACCGAAAATTCCATCAGCCCATCCGGGTCAACCGTTGACATATTTCCGTCCATCGCCAAATCCTCTGCTTTGCGCATAGAGGTACAAGCGGTGGCGCGACAAGGCAAAGCCTATCTTTGTATACACTCATCTACGGGACCGGGCGGCCATTGCGCCGCTGTAGTCGACGCTTCCGGATGGCGGGTCGTTTGATTGCGTCCACCTGTCTTGGCCGCATAAAGCTGCTGATCGGCAGTTTGTATCGCCTGCGCCAGCGTCATATTTTGTGCAAGCTCTGCAACACCGATTGAAATCGTGACCTTGATGCGCTGTTGGTCATGCATCATCGCAGTTTCGGCTACTGAGCGGCGCAGACGCTCGGCCACTTCAAAAGCTGAATCCCCGGTCAGGCGATCAAGAAAAGCGACAAATTCTTCGCCACCAAAACGCGCGATCAAGTCAACCTCGCGTACACCGCATTTTAGCAGCTGTGCCGTCGTTCGAATGACCATATCACCCGCCGGATGCCCATAAGTGTCATTCACCTGTTTAAAATGATCAATATCAATCATCAGGATCGTCCCATGCGGGCCGCGATCCGGGGATAGCTTGCGGAAAAAGAAATCGCGGGTCGCAACGCAGGTCAACCGATCTTCGTCCACAAGCCGCTGCAGCGCTGCGCCCAAGTGCAGGTTGCGCCGGACTTGTGCCCAGACAAAAATACAAAAGGGAAAGGCGGTCACAAAGGCAATAATCGGGGTATATATCCGGGCCTGCTTTAGAACTTCTCCCTCATAAAACAGATCCAGCATGGCTGTGGATACAGCACAGGCACCAAGAGAGGTGAGAAAAGCAGCCAGAATAACCCCTGGCCAGCTTTCAATGAGACGCGATAACCTAAACATATGCTTGACCTTATCAGAAAGTCTAACAACGAAGTGTTAAATTGGCCCCGGCCTGCGTTCTTCGCTTAGTAACACATTCGCCTCCACATCCCCCACCCCTGGAAGTGTCATGATGCGCCTGCGCAAAACCCGTTCAAAATCAGCCAGATCGCGCGCGATCACCCGCACGCGGTAGTCGTAAAGGCCAAGGACGTGATCGACGGTCTGTACTTCGGGAATACCCCCGATCGCGCGTTCAAAATCCTCAAGCGACACGCGGCCCTTGGTGGCCAGCTTTATGCCAAGAAACACCGTGACACCAAAGCCCAGCTTCTCTGCATCCAACCGCATCCGCTGTCCTTTGATGACCCCTGCCTCTTGCAGCCGCTTGATGCGCCGCCATGTGGCAGGTTGGCTTAGCCCAAGTTTCTTGCCAAGACGCGTCGTCGATTGCCCCGCGTCCTTTTGCAACGCCAAAAGCAAAGCGCGATCCAGATCATCCCACGTCACAGCGGCACCCGCCGATCTGTTTTGACGTTTGCGACATCCATCAACGCCTCGATATCTGCGATATGGGGCAAGGTCAGGATTTGGGTGCGGTAGACCTGCTGATAATGGGGCAAATCACGGGCCACCAACGACAAACGCACATCCACGCGGCCCAGAAAGGTCTGAATTTCCAAAACTTCGGGCACATCGCGGGCGGCAGCCAAAAATTCATCAAAGGCGCGGGCCTGCGTTTTATCCAAGGTAATGCGCAAGGACACATGGATATCAAAGCCCAAAGCGGCCCAATCAATCACCACCTCTTGGCCCTGCAAAATGCCATCTTCAACCAAACGATCCAAACGCCGCGTGACCTGTGCGGCACTCAGCCCTACCCGTTCAGCAAGCTCAGGAACGCTTAATGTCGGGTCGGCTTGCATCTGCCGTAAAATCGCGCGCGCATTGGGTTCAAGCATAAATAAC
The DNA here is from genome assembly GCA_964414165.1 of uncultured Cognatiyoonia sp. GTDB lineage: Bacteria > Pseudomonadota > Alphaproteobacteria > Rhodobacterales > Rhodobacteraceae > Cognatiyoonia. Next base: position 189 of record CAYPVL010000103.1, on the reverse strand, counting down.
CACATAAATTGACAAAGAACGAATAACAATCATCACTTTTTCCAAAATACTCAAAAACCAACACTCACCAATGGGTGCCCCACACGCTATAAGCCACCCAGCAAAACAGAGGAGTGCTAATCATGCGCGTTTATTACGATCGCGATTGCGATGTGAACCTGATCAAAGACAAGAAAGTCGCCATCCTCG
>CAYPVL010000102.1:0-10199 GCA_964414165.1 uncultured Cognatiyoonia sp. | reverse complement strand
ATGCCAAGACCGACCCGGACGCGGGGTCCAAGGGGATCACGGCGTTTTTGATCGAAAAAGAAATGACAGGCTTCAGCACGTCCCCACATTTTGACAAACTTGGAATGCGCGGATCAAACACGGCAGAGCTGATCTTTGAAGATGTGGAAGTCCCGTTTGAGAACGTGCTGGGGGAAGAGGGCAAAGGTGTGCGCGTCCTTATGTCCGGCCTTGATTATGAACGCGTTGTGCTTGCGGGGATTGGCCTTGGGATTATGGCGGCGTGCTTGGATGAAATTATGCCCTATCTGGCACAGCGCAAACAGTTTGGTGAACCCATCGGAAACTTCCAACTGATGCAGGGCAAGATCGCCGATATGTATACGGCAATGAATTCCGCGCGCGCCTATGTCTATGAAGTTGCGAAAGCCTGTGATCGCGGCACGGTCACGCGGCAGGACGCTGCGGCGTGCTGTCTTTATGCATCCGAAGAGGCGATGAAACAGGCCCACCAGGCTGTGCAGGCGATGGGCGGGGCGGGCTTTATGAACGATGCACCCGTCGCGCGCCTGTTCCGGGATGCGAAGTTGATGGAGATCGGGGCAGGGACGTCTGAGATCAGACGGATGCTGGTGGGGCGTGAATTGATGGGGGCGATGGGGTGAGAAGTGTTTCTATCATCTTGTGTTTGCTTGCCATGCCAGTGCAGGCCCAAGAATATCAGACTCCCTCAGACTATGCGCCGGTTGAGGCCTATCTGACCGCAGAATTGCATCAGTGCTTTCGTCAAACCCGAAGTTACCACGGCGATCTTGCTTGTGGAAACCAGCTTTATAATGCCTGCACACGGATTGCCCCGGACGGTGATACCACCGCTGGGTTGGCGATTTGTGGTGGCGTCTTGTCGAATGTGCTTGATCGCAGCTTAAACGACGTGTGGGCAGACTTGCGTCGTGGAATGAGCCCCGCAGATTTTGAAGGATTGCTCGGAAAGCAGCGCAACTGGCTGGCTTATCGCACATCGGAATCCAAAGCTGCAACGCAGCGCAACGCTGGTGGTTCAATGAGTGCTTATTCAGGTTGGATAAAATATGTCGATCTGTCCGCTGAGCGCCTTGCCCGATTAAGAGAGATGGTGCGTGAATAGCCCCCTTATCTTCCTCCCCTTCGCGGCCTTAGTCGCCTTGTCCGGCTACGTCGGCTGGCAGATGGGCCAGCCCCTGTCGGAAACCGATGTTCTTGATTTCTATGCAGCCGACTGGGTCGAGACCGGGCCTGAGGGCGCCTCAACCGCCGATTGCTTTGGCGTGCCCGGTGATACACCCGAGGTCTGGATCATTGTCACTTGCACCCTTGGCGATGATACCCGCCGCACCCATGTCGCGCCGAATGGGCGCGCGGTTGTGCAGCAACAGGGGCCGCAGGCATGACCCGGCGCGCGGCCCATCTTGCTGCCCTCGACGCGGTGCGCGAAGCCGCCACAGCTGCGGCCCTTGGCGGCGGCGAGAAATCCCGCGAGCGCCACCTTAGCCGTGGCAAAATGCTGCCCCGCGACCGCGTGGCTGGGTTGCTGGATGTCGCCAGTCCATTTCTGGAGTTCGGCGCGACGGCTGCCCATGGCATGTACGACGGTGCTGCCCCATGTGCCGGGGTCATCGCCGGGATTGGCCGCGTGAACGGCCAGCAGGTCATGGTCATTTGCAATGATGCGACCGTGAAGGGCGGCACTTATTATCCGATGACCGTCAAAAAACACCTGCGCGCCCAAGAGATTGCGCAGGCCTGTCGCCTGCCTTGCGTGTATCTTGTGGATTCTGGCGGGGCGAACCTGCCCAATCAGGATGAGGTCTTCCCAGATCGCGATCACTTTGGCCGTATCTTTTACAATCAGGCGCAGATGTCCGCGCTGGGCATTCCGCAGATTGCGGTTGTCATGGGGTCCTGTACCGCTGGCGGCGCTTATGTCCCCGCCATGGCCGATGTGTCGATCATCGTGAAAGAGCAGGGGACAATCTTCCTTGCCGGGCCGCCCTTGGTAAAGGCTGCGACGGGCGAGGTAGTAAGTGCCGAGGATCTTGGCGGCGGTGATGTGCACACGCGCCTGTCTGGTGTTGCCGATTATCTGGCCGAAGATGATGCGCATGCTTTGGCTCTGGCGCGTCAGGCGGTGGCCAATTGTGCGCTGAAACCGGTTGATGCTGTGCGCGCAGCGTCCGAGCCGCCAAAGCTGGACCCCGACACATTGTTTGACGTCGTGCCCGCTGATCTGCGCACGCCTTATGACATTCGCGAGGTGATCAAGCGCATTGTCGATGGCTCGCGCTTTGACGAATTCAAGGCCCGCTTTGGCGAAACCCTTGTGACGGGCTTTGCCCATATTGACGGCTGGCCCTGCGGGATTGTTGCCAACAATGGCGTGTTGTTTTCCGAGGCCGCCCAGAAGGGCGCGCATTTCATTGAACTGTGTAGTCAGCGCAAAATCCCGTTGATTTTCCTGCAGAATATCACGGGCTTTATGGTGGGCCAGAAATACGAAAACGAAGGTATCGCCCGGCATGGGGCCAAGATGGTGACGGCGGTGGCAACGACCGCTGTGCCCAAGATCACGATGATCGTGGGTGGGTCCTTTGGGGCCGGGAATTATGGGATGGCCGGGCGGGCCTATGCACCCGATTTCCTTTGGACTTGGCCGACCAGCCGCATTTCCGTGATGGGCGGCGCGCAGGCTGCTGGTGTTTTGGCGACGGTGAAACGCGATGCGCTGGCGCGCAAAGGGCAGGATTGGTCTGTCGAAGATGAAGCCGCCTTTAAGCAGCCGACGATTGATATGTTCGAGGAACAATCACATCCGCTTTATGCCAGCGCCCGGCTTTGGGATGACGGCATCATTGATCCGCGCAAATCGCGTGAGGTCTTGGCTTTGTCACTGGCCGCAAGCATGAACCGCGAGATTGGGGAGACACGCTTTGGCGTGTTTCGGATGTGATTATGGGGGTTTCACCCCCGCGCCTGTGGCGCTCCCCCAGGATATTTCGAAACCAAAGAAATACGGGGTGGGGCGCTGATGTTTAGCAAAATCCTTATCGCGAACCGGGGCGAGATTGCGGTGCGGATTGCGCGCACCGCCCGTGCATTGGGCGTGAAGACGGTTGCTGTGTATTCGGATGCGGATGCCGGGGCCCTTCATGTGCGGCAGTGTGATGAGGCCGTGCGCCTTGGCCCGGCACCCGTGGCTGAAAGTTACCTGCGCGGTGATCTGATTATTGAAGCCGCATTGAAAACCGGGGCAGAGGCGATCCATCCGGGCTATGGATTTTTGTCCGAGAACCCGGAGTTTGTTGAGGCGGTTGAAGCTGCTGGCCTGACCTTCATTGGCCCTTCGGCTGATGCCATTCGCAAGATGGGCCTGAAAGATGCGGCCAAGGCTTTGATGATTGCCGCTGGCGTGCCCGTCGTACCGGGCTATCATGGTGACAATCAGGATGCGGCGTTTCTGGCGGCGCAAGCCGCTGATATCGGTTACCCCGTCCTTATCAAGGCCGTTGCGGGTGGTGGTGGTAGGGGCATGCGCATTGTTGCGGATGCGGATGACTTTGCCCAAGCCCTTGCCTCGGCCCGTGCTGAGGCCAAAACCGCCTTTGGTAATACGGATGTTTTGGTCGAAAAATACATCACCAATCCGCGCCATATCGAAGTGCAGATCTTTGGCGATGGCACCCGTGCTGTGCATTTGTTTGAACGCGATTGTTCGTTGCAGCGCCGCTATCAGAAGGTGATCGAGGAGGCCCCGGCACCGGGTATGACGGATGAGGTCCGCGCGGTGATGGGGGCGGCCGCTGTGCGTGCTGCCGAGGCGATTGGTTATGCCGGGGCGGGCACCGTCGAATTTATCGCTGATGGCGCAGGCGGGCTACGCACAGATGGCTTTTGGTTCATGGAGATGAACACCCGGTTGCAGGTGGAACATCCCGTAACCGAAGCGATTACGGGCGTTGATCTGGTGGCGTGGCAATTACAGGTTGCCGCCGGTGCACCTTTGCCAGTGTCGCAAGATGAACTGACGATCACAGGGCATGCTTTCGAGGCGCGCCTTTATGCCGAGGACGTGCCAGCGGGGTTCTTGCCTGCGACGGGGGTTTTGGCGCATCTCGATTTCCCGGATGATGCCCGCATTGATACCGGCGTTGTCGCTGGCAGTGAGATTTCGCCTTGGTATGATCCGATGATCGCGAAAATCACGGTGCATGGGCCAGACCGGGCCGCGGCTTTGCGAGATTTGTCGCGCGCTTTGGCGCAGACGCAGATTGCCGGGCTTACAACGAACCTTGGATTCTTGCAGCGGCTTGCGGCGGATGCGGATTTTGTCGCCGGTGATGTGGATACCGGGTTGATCGGGCGCAAGCTGGATGTGTTGGCGGCCAGCCCACAAGTGGACATAGGTCGCGTGGCTTTGGCGGCTTTGACAGCTGAGATGACAGAGGCGCCACATGAAGGTTTTGCGCTTTGGGAACCGTTGCGCTGGTCGGTGCCCTTGGCGCTGGGCGATGCGGCGTTGGATGTGCGTGTCACAGCGCGTGGTGCTGCTGCTTATACCGTTCGCTTGGGCGATCAGACGCTGCAACTGACGCACAGTGCTGACGGCTGGGCTGCTGATGGCAAGCGTCTGCCAGATGCGCTGCGTCACGGCAATCAACTGACGGTCTTTGGCCCTGATCCGATCACGTTTGACATCCCCGATCCACTGGCGCGCGGTAGCGATGCGGCAGGTGGCGACCATGTGCTTGCCCCGATGCCAGGCCTTGTGCAGGCTGTGGCGGTCTCTGTTGAGATGGCCGTGTCGCAAGGGGATGCGATGGTTGTGCTTGAGGCCATGAAGATGGAACATGTTTTGCGCGCCCCCCGCGATGGCGTCGTTTTGGCCGTCAACACGTCGGCGGGAAAGCAGGTGATTGCGGGGGCGACTTTGGTGTCGTTGGTGCCGCTATGATCCGCCTGCACCATGTGCCCGAGACCCGGTCAATGCGCAGCCTGTGGCTTTTGCATGAGTTGGGTGTTGATTTTGATCTGAAGACCTATCCCTTTGATGGGGCGATCAAGTCGCCCGCATATCTGGCGTTGAATGGCGCTGGGCGCGTGCCGTCGCTGGAAACTGAACATGGCGTGCTTTTTGAAAGCGGAGCGATTGCGGAATACTTGTGCGAGCGTTTTGGCGATGCAGGCCTTGGGCGCCCGCCCGGTCATGCAGAGCGGGTTGCCTGGCTTAACTGGATCCATTTCGCCGAAACGATCAGTCAACATACCGCTGCCCTGACCCAACAGCATATCATGCTGTTTGAGGATGCGATGCGTTCGCCCATTATCATGAAGCTTGAATCAAAGCGCTTGGCCAAGACGTTTGGCGTGGTGAATGCCGCTTTGGCAGGGCGCGATTATTTGCTGGATGGATTTTCGGCGGCCGATATCGGTGTGGGGCAGGCGATCTATATGGGGCTGCATTTTGTCCCGCTTGATGGGTTTGATCATTTGGCGGCGTGGTATGGGCGTTTGCAGGCGCGGCCCGGGTTCCAGGCGGCATTGCCTGCGGGCGATGGCATTTATGCCAAGGCCTTTTATCCGCCTTGGGATATGGCATGATGTGCCGAGGGGGCTTTGCCCCCGGCCTGCGGCCCCCCCCCCACCATATTTTTATTCAAAAGAAACCATGAGGGCGCGCTGATGGAATTTGTGCAGGTGCATGAAGTGGGCCCGCGGGATGGGTTGCAGAATGAGGCGGGCGTTATCTCGGTAGATCGTAAGGTGGCTTTGGTGCGTGCGCTTGTCGATGCGGGGTTTCGCCGGATTGAGGTCGGGTCTTTCGTCAGCCCCAAATGGGTGCCGCAGATGGCGGACACGGATCGCGTTATGGCGGCTTTAAGCGCTGTACCCGGTGTACGTTATGACGTCCTTGTGCCGAATATGCGCGGCTGGGATGGGTTTTTGGCCGCACCCCGGTTGGGGGATTACGGGGTGGCGGTGTTCATTTCTGCCTCCGAAGGGTTCAGCCGTGCGAACCTGAATTGTACGATTGCCGAAAGTGTCGCGCGTCTTGCACCGGTTGTTCAGGCAGCAGCGGCATTGGCTGTACCGGTGCGTGGCTATGTGTCTTGCGTCAGCGATTGCCCCTTTGATGGGCCGGTCGCGCCCGCAGCTGTTGCGCAAGCGGTCGCACTTTTGCGCGCGGTCGCACCGATGCCTGTGTCCTTGGGCGATACTTTGGGGCGCGCCACGCCCGCGCGGATCGCTGCGATGTTAGCGGCGGTTGCAGAGGTCGCCCCGGTGGCTGAATTGGCTGGCCATTACCACGATACCAGTGGGCGCGCCCTAGAGAATGTCGCGGTGTCCCTTGAAATGGGCTTGCGCGCTTTTGACAGTGCGGCGGGTGGTTTGGGCGGATGCCCCTATGCCCCCGGTGCGCCGGGAAATTTAGCGAGCGAGGCTTTGGTGCCGTTCTTACATGACAACGGGTATAAGACGGGCGTGGATGCGACCAAGTTGGCTGAAGCGGCTGCACTGGCAAAGGAGATACGAAATGGCAACACTGCGCATTGAAACGGATAAGCGCGGGGTCGCGACCCTGATGCTTGCGCGGGCGGACAAGCATAATGCCATGTCAGCCGACATGATTGCCGAGTTGACGGCAGGGGCTGCGACCCTTGGGGCGGATCCTGCGGTGCGGGTGGTGGTCCTTGCGGCTGATGGGCCGACGTTTTGTGCCGGGGGTGATCTTGCATGGATGCGCGCGCAGATGGATGCAACCCCTAAGATACGTCATCAGGGGGCGATGAATTTGGCCCGGATGTTGATGGCCTTGAACACGATGCCCAAGCCATTGATCGGGCGGGTGCAGGGCAACGCTTTTGGGGGCGGGGTCGGCCTGATGTCTGTTTGTGACACATGTATCGGGGTGGACAGCGCTGTGTTTGCACTGACCGAAACCCGGCTTGGGCTAATCCCGGCGACAATTGGTCCTTATATCATGGCCCGGATTGGGGCGGCGCAAGCGCGGCGGGTGTTCATGAACTCGGCGCGATTTGATGCAGCATTGGCCAAGGATTTAGGGCTTTTGGCAGGGGTTGTTGCGCCAAACGCGCTGGATGACGCGGTAGAGGCTGCAATCACCCCCTATCTGTCCTGCGCCCCGGGGGCCGTGGCTGCAGCCAAGGCGCTGACCCTGTCGCTTGGGCCGGTGATTGACGAAGCGGTCTTGCAGGCAAGTGCTGATGCGCTTGTCGCGGTGTGGGAGGGGGATGAAGCCCGCGAGGGAATCGCGGCTTTCTTTGAAAAACGCCCTTCGTCATGGGCAGGGTGATACGATTTCTTAATACTCTGGCGCGATTAATCATGGACGATCTCCACCCAGCAAATAGCCCCACGGCAGTTGACCCTTCTACGGTGCGCGGGTAAGTGAGGGGCAGCTAATTTTCGGGCAAGGCGCGGGTCTTGTCTGACAGGGAAAGGAACACCCCTTGCAAGAGCTTGCGACGAACTATCTGCCGATCATGATTTTTATGGGGCTTGCTATTGGGTTGGGTGCGATCCTGATCCTTGCGGCTGCGGTAATTGCAGTGCGGAACCCGGACCCGGAAAAAGTGTCTGCTTATGAATGTGGGTTCAACGCATTTGATGATGCGCGGATGAAGTTCGATGTACGCTTTTATCTGGTGTCGATTTTGTTCATCATCTTTGATCTTGAAATCGCATTCCTGTTCCCTTGGGCTGTCGCGCTGAAAGACATATCTATGGTCGGGTTCTGGTCGATGATGGTCTTCCTTGGGGTGCTGACGATCGGCTTTGCCTATGAGTGGAAAAAGGGCGCGCTTGAGTGGGAGTGATCCTTTCAGGATCACGCATCAGCAGCGCCCCTTGACGCTTTGTGTCTGCGCTTGTCTTCGTACATTCCCTGATCGGCCCGCGTAAGGACGCTGTTCCAGTCTTCACCTGCACGCGCCATCGCGATCCCAAGTGACAAAGATAAGGCCGGATAGGCTGGATCGGTGATATCTGCGGGTGGTTCATAGGCCGCGATCCGCTTGGCGACTGTTTCAACAATATCAAGCGATGAAACATCCATCAGGACACACGCAAATTCATCCCCGCCAAGGCGTGCAACCCAATCAGAGCCGCGGCAGCATTGCGTCATCCACGCCGCGACAGATTTAAGGGCGGCATCCCCCACATCGTGGCCCGAACTGTCATTCAGGATTTTGAAATCATTCACATCTAAATAGATCACCGCGAGTGTCCCGGCCGAAAGCGTCGTCTGAAATTGCGGTGACGCGACGAGTTGATCAAGACCCGCGCGGTTCAGCTTGCCCGTCAACCGGTCCGTTCTTGCCACATGCATTTCACGCACAAGTGCATTGTTCTGACCCGTCGCAGCGCGACCGACCCCCAAGCTTGCCCCAAACATAATGCAGGACATAATCCCGATCATTGGCAAGATCTGTGACAGTAATTCATCCCCAGGCTGTGGCGGAAACCACGACACATGTGCAATCGCGCGTCCGGCGATATCAAGTAAAGGCACTGACATCGTGCCATCACGCGGTTCTGTATCCCAATAATCCAGACGCAATCCATCCAGCTGAAGTCTGTCCGCAATCTGGTCAATATCTTCCTGTCCAAACCAACGCATCCCAATCAGGATCGGGCTGACTTCGGTGGAAATATTAGAGGAATCAATGGGTTGTATCCGACCAGCGGTTGCCATTGCGATTCGATCCCGCACCGCAATATATCCCGAAATCGTCTGATAAGGCTCCATCGGAAGATCACGCATTTCGGCGCGCACCACATTCACCAGTTCAGGATGTGCATAAATCGTTTTGATTTCTGTTTCTTCATACTCAAAAGCATAAAGCGGCGTGCCGACTGAATTTACGATATAAAGCATATGAAATGGGCCGCGCGTACTGGCACCAGAGCCGATGTTAGTTATCACCGCTTCGCGCTGGCCTTGCGTGACCCATTCATAGGCGGTGTCCCAATGCCCAGTATGATGCACGATTGTTGATAATCCGCTGGATACGGCCAGCAGTTCGCTCACGATTTGATCCTTGGATTGTTTGGCTGCCATCCGGTTTGCCGCATTTGTCAGCCACAACGTCGTGCCAAAAAGGACGACAATCGCAAGAAGCGACGTTAAAACCATCATGAACACGATTTTGCGCGCCTGCCATTTATGAGAGCGATTTGACGCAGCGAGCATTCTATCCTCCGGTTCCTCGTAACTTCGACTAGTATCTATTGCTTTCTAAATCCCTACTTCGGACTAAAATTATTCATCACATACACCATATATGTGGCAGCTCGTCGCCTTGACGTTCAAACCTGCGGCGCATAATGACGCAGCTATGTGCTGGGCATAGCCACCAGCCGTTAATTGGAAGGGAGTCCCGCGTATGGGCATTGCCACTGGTCTTAACGACGCAGGTCCAGATAAAGAGGCGGCAACTGCTGCTTTGAACTCTGAATTGCAGGACAAGGGCTTTCTTGTCACCAGCACCGCCGACATGGTGAATTGGGCGCGCACAGGATCCTTGCACTGGATGACCTTCGGCTTGGCTTGCTGCGCGGTTGAGATGATGCATACATCCACTCCGCGCTATGATCTGGAACGCTTTGGGACCGCGCCGCGCGCCTCCCCACGTCAGTCTGATCTGATGATTGTGGCAGGCACGTTGACCAACAAAATGGCCCCGGCGCTGCGTAAGGTCTATGACCAGATGCCAGAGCCGCGTTATGTGATCTCAATGGGGTCATGCGCGAATGGGGGCGGCTATTATCACTACAGCTATTCCGTCGTGCGTGGCTGCGACCGGATCGTGCCCGTGGATGTTTACGTCCCCGGTTGCCCTCCGACTGCTGAAGCATTGCTTTACGGTATCCTGCAGTTGCAGCGCAAAATCCGCCGCACCGGCAATATCACGCGCTAAAGGACAGATTTGATGTCAGACGCACTGAACGAACTTGGCACCCACATCGAGATGAAGCGCCCCGATTGCGTTGTATCTTGGGAAGTGGTGAATGATGAGCTGACGATGACGGTGTCGCCGTCTTCATTGGTGTCTTTCACTGAGTTTCTAAAAACGGATGGGGCCTGCAAGTTCTCAACCCTGATCGACATTACGGCGGTCGATTATCCCAGCCGCAAAAAGCGCTTTGACATGGTCTATCACTTC
>CAYPVL010000101.1:0-10241 GCA_964414165.1 uncultured Cognatiyoonia sp. | reverse complement strand
CCCCGGTGGATGTCGGGATCATCGACAGTGCGGCTGCGCGTGCGCGGTAAAGATCCTTGTGCATCGTGTCCAGCGTCGGCTGGTCGCCAGTGTAGCTGTGGATCGTGGTCATAAAGCCTTTGGTGATGCCAACCGCGTCGTTCAGCACTTTGGCCACAGGCGAGAGGCAGTTCGTGGTGCAGGACGCGTTGGACACAACAATATCATCGCTGGTCAGCGTGTCGTGGTTCACACCGTAGACGATTGTTTTGTCCGCATCTTTGCCGGGGGCCGAGATCAGAACGCGGGATGAACCGTTGTCCAGATGCGCCTGACACGCTTCTTTGGACGTGAAGATACCTGTACATTCCAGTACGATATCTACGTCAGCCCAAGGCAGATCAGCCGGGTTGCGGATGGCGGTGACTTTTATTGGACCGCGGCCCACGTCAATGCTGTCCTCGGTCGTTGTGACTGTGGCCGGGAAACGCCCGTGAACGCTGTCAAAGCGCAAGAGGTGTGCGTTGGTTTCAACCGGGCCAAGGTCGTTGATCGCGATGACGTCGATATCGGTGCGCCCGCTTTCAATGATCGCGCGCAGCACATTGCGCCCGATCCGTCCAAAACCGTTGATTGCAACTTTGACTGCCATGATGGCCTCCTGAGATGTTGGGCGGCGGGAGGTGCCGCTGTTGGCGCTAACATTGCGATTTATGCGGAAAGGTCAACCGCAGAAGTGCCGGTTAGCGCCAGACCGCAAGCCAATCGATCAGGATAGTAAGTTGCTTCATGATCAGGATCGGCAGCCCCCATTCCAGCCAGACCGCATCGGCGATAAACAGAGCGATGATGATGGCGCCGAGCCAGAGGGCGATGGTGTTGGTCATGGATGCTTTCTAACTTGCGCAACCAACAAACCCAAGTCCCTTCAGTGCGCCCTGTCCAAAGGCAGTCCGGCCTGTGTCCAGGCTGTAATCCCGCCTTTGATCACAAAAAGCTGCGTAGAACCCGCTTTTGCCAGTTGCTTTGCGGCCGTTTGCGCCCGTGGACCGTGCAGACATGTCAGCGCCATTGGCGTTGCATCATTCGGCAGCGTATCCAGAAAACCTGGACTATTCAGCGTTAGCCGCCGTGCTTTGCGCGGCGTGCCTGTTTCAGCCCATTCCGCAGAAGTCCGCACATCAATAATGATCAGCCCGTTGCTTTGTTGCATGTCGTATGCGGTCCGGGCTGAGATGGTCTGCGCTGGCGCGCGCAGACCAAAAAGGCGTGCCATCATTGCGTATCAGACTTTGTGCTGGCCCCGATGATGCGGTAGAGCGGGCAAAAGCTGACAAACCCAGTGACAACGAAGACGGCCCCAACGATTGCCATCACAATCCCAAGTGTGCTGGCAAAGCTGCTGACGATCCCAAAAAGCGGAAGCGCGATTAAAGCGGCTCCAAGGATGATCCTGATAAGGCGGTCTGTAGATCCGACATTCAATTGCATGATGTTTCTCCGACATGGTTGATGCTGTGTGAATAACTCATCCGCGCCCCTCAGTCGGTGACTTAGTCACCCATTGCAGCAAGCGCAGAGAGCTTTGCCCTGTCAAGAAGGGTCAGCGTGCCGCGATCCCTTTGGATCAGACCCTTTTTTTCCCAAATCTTCAATTTACGACTGACCACTTCGCGCGCCGTCCCAAGATCATGTCCAAGTTGGTCGTGCGTTGTTGAGATGACCGCTGTTTCTTCGCCAAGCTTCAAAATCCGCCGCGCCAGCCGTGCATCAATGGTCTGGAATGCGATTTCATCGACCTTGCCCATCATCAGCGCCACACGGGTTCCGAACGAGGTGAAGACAAGGTTTCGAAATGCGCTGGACAATTGCAGCTGTGTGTCAAAATCCGATTTGGCCATTGCATAGGCTGTGACGGGCGTTTGTGCTGTTGCTTCGGCGGCATAAGCATCGCCTGACAGAATGCAGGCGGTGGTCAGGACACAGGTTTCATCCGCGTTGATTTCATACAAAAGCACAGAGCGACCGTCTTCTGTCAGCAGATCAACCCGGATCGTTCCTGTAATGATGTAGTAGAAGGTGTCGCACTGCCCGCCGGGGCGAAAGACTTTCGCGCCCGTGGGAAGGCTGACTTTCTGGGCTGATTGAAACAGGTCGGTGATCATGGGCCGAACAAATCAGAAAATTGCGCCTATGCCAATTCATCTCCCAGCAAGGTTTCAGTGAACCAACCGTCCCATCACCGCTGCCACATCGGCCATGCGCGCCGAGAAGCCCCATTCGTTGTCATACCACGCCAGCACCCGCACTGTGCGCCCCCCGACGACTTTGGTCTGGTCGGGTGCGAAGATGCAGCTTTGCGTGGTGTGGTTGAAGTCAATGCTGACCTTGGCCTCATCATCATAGGCCATGACCATACCCATATAGCCTTTGGCGGCTTCGGCCACGATGGCGTTGACCTCTTGCGCTGTGACCGATTTGGCGGCCTCGAACGTCAAATCCACCGCGCTGACGTTGGGTGTGGGCACCCGCATCGCGGTGCCGTCAAGTTTGCCCGAAAGTTCGGGGAGCACTTCGCCAAGTGCTTTTGCAGCACCGGTGGAGGTTGGAATCATTGCCATGGCCGCAGCGCGCGCGCGATAAAGGTCGCTGTGCCGCCGATCAAGCGTCGGCTGGTCACCCGTGTAGGAATGGATCGTGGTCATGATCCCGCGTTTGATCCCGATGGCGTCGTTGAGGACTTTGGCGAGGGGCGCAAGGCAGTTCGTTGTGCAAGACCCGTTCGAGACCATCCGTTCATCGGTCAGTAGGTCCCTGTGGTTCACGCCGTAGACAACCGTGCGATCCACGTTCTTGGCGGGGGCGGAAATCAGGACTTTCTTGGCACCGCGATCAAGATGCACGTCGGCTTTGGTGCCATCGTTGAACTTCCCGGTGCATTCCAGCACGACATCGACGCCGGACCAGTCAAGTTCAGCGGGCTCATAGGTTGACATCACTGCGATTGGGCCGCGCCCAAGGTCGAGCGTGTTGTCTTTCACCGTCACAGGGCTGCCGAAACGTCCGTGCACGCTGTCGTATTTCAGCAGGTGCGCATTGGTTTCGATGGGGCCGGTGGCGTTGATCTTGACGACCTGCACGTCGTTGCGCGCGGCTTCGGTAATATGTGCAAGCGTGCAGCGTCCGATGCGGCCAAAGCCGTTAATGCCAAGTGTAACCGTCATGATTTCGTCCTTCACCAATGCCCCGTGCTGTTTGGTATACGAAGGGATTCTATGTGCTGAAAAGGAAAAACGGCATCAAGATCAATATGTTATCGCAAACAGCTGGGGTTAGCGTTAACGGTTGCGATAACAAAAATCACATCAGCCTGTGTTTGGGGGGCGATCTGTGGCAGATGTCCGAATCTTTGTGCGGCTGATCTAGCGCAGTTGCCGCGTCTGAACTGTACTGATCGTATAGGTTTGCGCGACGCCTTCTTCGTTAGTCGGCACAAAATTGGGGTCTGTGGTGATACATCCCAGCCCACAAAGCTGTTCTGCGTTGCCTGTGCCGCCCGCGACCCGCCAGACCCGCCCGCCGGGCGTGCTGACATAATCATCAATCCCTGCATCCCGCGTATTCACAAGATCGGTGGGCGAGGGGACTTCGTTATCAAACGCCGCCCCGTATGATCCGTGTGTGTGGTAGCTGGCGATGACGTTAAAGGGCCGCGCGGAACGTGTGCATTGTGCCTCGCGCCCGCGTGCGGGGCGTGTGGCTTGCAACTGGTTGCCGTTCAGAAAGAAATACCCGCAGTATTCGCGGCTTTCCGCGATCGAGTCGGCTTGGATACTGTCAAGAAAGCTGCGCGCAAAGCGATCTACGTCTTCCTGTGTCGGCGGCGTGGTCAGCACGCCGCAGCCCGTCAGGGCCGCGCAGGCCAGCACGACGCATGCAATCCTGCGTGACATCCCTTGGCGCATGGGCGGCCCTTTATCTTACTTGATCAGTGATTTGGCTTTGTCAGCTACAGCCTGCGCGGTGATGCCAAAATGCGCGAACAACTCATCCGCAGGCGCTGATGCCCCGAAATCAGGCATGCCCACAAAGCCCGCCTTTTCGCGCCGACCCCGTTCGCCAAACAACCAACGATCCCAGCCAAAGCGGATGCCGGCCTCGACCGCGACCCGGACCGGGCCTGCGGGCAGGACGCGCCTGCGATAGCTTTCCTCTTGCTCTTCAAACAGTTCCCAGCAGGGCATTGAGACGACGCGTGTGCCGATCCCTTCTTTCTGAAGGATGTCGCGCGCGTCCATCGCAACGCCAACTTCAGAGCCGGTGGCCATCAGGATGACCTGACGTTTGCCTTCTGCATCCGCCAACACATAGCCGCCTTGGGCCGACAAGTTCTTGGTTTTGTGTTCGGTCCGCACAGCAGGCAGCCCCTGGCGTGACAGGCACAGAACATGCGGTGTTTTTGTCGCGGTCAGCGCGCATTCCCAAGCCTCGGCCACCTCAACCGTGTCGGCGGGGCGGAACACATGGGTGTTTGGCGTGGCGCGCAGCATGGCAAGATGTTCGACCGGCTGGTGTGTGGGGCCGTCTTCGCCTAGCCCGATGGAATCGTGTGTCATCACATAGGCGGTCGGAATTTTCATGAGCGCTGACAGGCGCATCGCCCCCCGTGCATAGTCGGTAAAGCACATGAATGTGCCCCCGTAGGGCCGTGCGCCGCCGTGCAGTACCATGCCGTTCATCGCAGCCGCCATCCCGTGTTCGCGCACGCCGTAATACATGTAGCGGCCCTTGCGGTTGTCGGGATGGAAGACGCCCAAATCGGACGTCTTGGTGTTGTTTGACCCGGTCAGGTCAGCCGATCCGCCGATGGTTTCAGGCATGATCGGGTTGATGACTTCAAGCACTTTTTCGGAAGATGCGCGGGTGGCCATTTTGGCCCCGGTTTCTGTTGCTTGCTTTTTGAAAGCACGGATCGTGGCCGCCAGTTTCTTGGGGGCTTCAAGCGCGTAGGCGCGCTGGAAGTCGGCCTGTTTTGCGCCCGACAGTTTGGCGAACCGGTCTTTCCAGGCTGCGTGCGCCGCCTTGCCGCGCGCGGCCATCGCTTCCCATTGGGATTTGATGTCGGCGGGAATTTCAAAGGGTCCGTATTTCCAGCCATAGGCCGCCTTTGCATCCGCAAGCTGGCCTGCATCCGTCAAAGCGCCGTGCCCTTTGGACGTATCCTGTGCCGCGTGCCCCAAAGCGATATGCGTTTTGCAGGCAATCATCGATGGGCGCGGGTCGGATTTGGCAGCAAGGATCGCGGCATCAATCGCAACCGGGTCATGCCCGTCGATTTCCTGCACATGCCAGCCCGCAGCGGCAAAGCGCATCGGCTGGTTGGTTTTATCGGCGATATCGACGGTGCCGTCGATGGTGATGTTGTTATTGTCCCAGAACACGATGAGGTGGCCAAGTTCCTGCATGCCAGCAAGGCCGATGGCCTCGTGTGAAACGCCCTCCATCAGGCAGCCGTCGCCGGCCATGACATAGGTGTAGTGGTTGACGATATTCTTGCCGAAACGTGCGCGCTGGATTTCTTCGGCAATTGCGAAGCCGACAGAGTTTGAGATGCCTTGCCCCAGTGGCCCGGTGGTCACTTCCACGCCGCGCCCGTGCCCGTATTCGGGGTGCCCGGCGGTATATGCGCCCATTTGACGGAAGTCTTTGAGCTGCTGGAGCGGGAAATCTTCATAGCCTGTGAGGTGCAGCAGTGAATAAAGCAACATTGACCCGTGACCTGCTGACAGGATGAACCGGTCGCGGTCGGCCCAATCGGGGGCTGTGGGGTCAAAATTCAGGTGATTTTCGTATAATACCGTCGCCACATCGGCCATACCCATGGGCATCCCAGAGTGGCCAGAGTTTGCAGCGGCAACCGCGTCCAAAGTCAGCGTGCGGATGGCGGCGGCCTTCATCCAGTGATCAGGGTGGGCGGTGCGCAGGGCTGCAATATCCAAGGTAAGCATCCTTTGATGTGTATGTGTTGTTTCGCTGCGGTCATATCAGGGATAGGCGCAGGTTCAAGCGATCTGGACGCTTTGCATCAAAGCTGCCCCGTAAGTTGTTGAAAGCCTGCGAAAAGGTGGGGTTTGCGAGGCGGGCCCAGATGGCTTAACCTAAACGCCGAGAGGCACGATTCGGCGCACCAGAGGCTTGGATAACCGGCCCGGACACGTTGAAGTATAACTTGCAGGGCGACCTGTAAGCCTTTGAAAGGACGAGCAGATGAGTAATGTTATAGAATTGCAATCACGGATCGCATCCGCTTTGGACCGAATCCGCACGGGCGTTGATGGCATGTCAGGTTCTGTGGATACGTCCCTGCAGGCCCGTTTGGCCGAAGAGCAGACCGCCAACGCCCAGTTGGAAGAGCGTGTGAAAGCCCTGAAAGACCGTCAGGACGGCAAGATTTCTGATCTGGAACGCCGGATCGAAAGCTATATCGGCCAGATGTCAAAGCTGGATGCGGAATTGCAGCGCCTGCGCACCTCAAATGCGGATATGCGCGAGGTCAGCGCGCAACTGCGCTCTGCCGCGACAGACGGTGTTGCCCAGCCCGAATTGATCAACCGCGCACTGATGGCCGAGGTTGAGGCCCTCTCGGCGCAGCGGGCCGCCGATGCCGCCGAGGCAGAGGCGATTATTGCCGATCTGAAACCCCTGATCGAGGAGGCCTGATATGCCACAAGTCGAGATTGTCATCGGCGGCCGTTCGTTTGAGGTCGCCTGTCAGGCGGGTGAAGAAAGTTATCTGCAATCTGCCGCCGCGATGCTGAACATTGAGGCCGAACATTTATCCAGCCAGATCGGCCGTATGCCCGAGGCACGCATGTTGTTGATGGCCGGGCTGATGCTGGCCGATAAAACCGCCGGTCTTGAGGATAAGGTCAAGCAGGCAGATGCCAAGATGGCCGAGCTTCAGGCCGAGATTGATGCCTTGCAGGCCCGTAGCGTGGCGAAGGCCGAGATGCCTGCGGATGTGCTTGAAAACCTAGCAGAATTGGCCGCACAGGCCGAGGCTGTGGCGGCGCAGGTTGAAGCCAAGGGCTAGGGCGCGTTGCCCATTAGGCTTTGTGAAACTTTAGGCTGCTAGACCTACTTTTATGGAGCTCTTGATGCCTGATTTTGCCACCTTGTTGATCTTTGCAACCGCAAGCTTTTTGCTTTTGGTCGTGCCCGGCCCGACGATCGCGTTGATCATTGCAAAGTCTGTTGTGCAGGGCCGCAAGGTTGCCTTGCCTATGATCGCAGGGATTGCTTTTGGCGGGGCAGTGGCTGCAACGATTGCGCTTGCCGGCGTGTCTGCGCTGCTTTTGGCATCGGCGACGGCCTTCCATGCGCTGAAAATCCTTGGGGCGCTTTACTTGTTCTATCTTGGCGTCAAGCTGCTGATGTCGCCGCCACAAACCCTGTCAGAAACGGGGGCAGATCGGATAGAAACACCGTTCCAGTCCTTTCGTGATGGGTTTCTTGTGATGGTGTTCAACCCGAAAGGTATCTTGTTCTTTGCTGCGTTTGTTCCGCAGTTTATTGATCCGGCGCGCCCATATGTTCTGCAAGCGGCCGTGTTGATCACACTGTTTGTAGGGCTCGGGATTTTGGTTGATGCTGGCTATGCGCTGGTTGCGCGCAAAGCGGGGGAGGTAATCAACTCTCCCATGGTGCAACGGGGCGTATCAAGGGCGGCTGGTGTTGCCATGATTGGTGCAGGCGTTGCGACCTTACTGTCAAAACGTCCGCAATAGATGAACCGGGCGCGCGTGAATGGATACGCGCCCGAAATCGCAGCTTAGGCGTTGGCCTCGCGAATTTTGTCGGCGGCGTCTTTGTCGAAGGTGACCCCGTTATCGGCAAACAATGTGTCCAGTTCGCCTGAAAGCGTCATTTCGGTAATGATATCGCAGCCCCCAACAAATTCGCCTTTGACGTAAAGCTGCGGGATTGTGGGCCAATCCGAATAGTCTTTGATCCCTTGCCGGATGTCGTCATCGGCCAGCACGTTCACGTCTGAAAACTCAACCCCCATGAAGTTAAGAACGCCCGCCACACGGGACGAAAATCCGCACTGGGGCATGGATTTCGTGCCTTTCATGAAAAGCACGACGTCATTGGCGGTAACGGTTTCTTTGATGGTGTCTTCGGCTGACATGAGGGTGTTCCTTTGTTCGGAGGGCGATTTTTCTACGAAAAATCGTGGTGTTTCAATCTGGAATTTTTGTGGTGAGGGCAAGCGCGTGAAGTGCGCCGTTGTTGCCGTCCATTGCCCCTTTGAGTGCTGCGTAGACCGCCCGTTGTTGTTGCACCCGGTTTTTGCCCCGGAAGCTTTCGTCGATCACTTCGGCGGCGAAATGCGCGCCATCATCCCCTTGCACGGTGATTTGGGCTTCGGGGAAGCCTGCGCGCAGCAGTGTTTCGATCTCGTGGGCGGTGATGGGCATGATTTATCTCGTTTGCAATGTTGCACTTAATCTATGGTCGGATGCGCCTGTGAACAAGGGCGGAGCCTCCGGCGGAAGTTTGATTGGACAAAGAAAGACTAGGCGACAGCGTTTTGAAAGGACGTGCGGTAGAGGGTGGCAAGGTCGCTGAGCGGTGCGCCGTGAGCACCGTATGTGATTTGATCGCCGCTGACTTTGCCGACCATGCTGATGGGCACGTTTGCGTTTGATGCGTTTAACATGAGCGTTTCGGCTTGGTCGAAGTTGCAGGCAATCAGATAGCGTGCTTGGTCTTCGCCGAAGAGTGTGGCTGTGTCATCAGAGTCGAGTTGGATGCCGATCCCTGCGGCCTCGGCCAGTTCAAATGCCGCAAGCGCAAGCCCGCCGTCGGACAGGTCCGTGCAGGCCCGGATCAGCGCGTGATTGGCGCGGATGAAGTCGCCGTTGCGTTTTTCGGCTGCGAGGTCCACGGTTGGTGCATCGCCTTCGTCCCGGTTGTAGACTTCGGCAAGAAGCGCTGACTGCCCAAGGTGGCCTTGCGTTTCGCCCACCACCAATAGCAGGTGCCCTTCGCGGATGTCGTCGGCGATCAATTGGTCTGCGTTGGCGATCAGCCCGACGGCCCCGATTGTTGGTGTTGGCAAGATCCCTTGCCCGTCGGTTTCGTTGTAAAGTGACACGTTCCCCGACACGATCGGCATGTCGAGCGCTTTGACCGCTTCCCCGATCCCTTGGATCGCGCCCACGAATTGCCCCATGATTTCAGGCTTTTCGGGGTTGCCGAAGTTCATGTTATCGGTTGTCGCGAGGGGCGTTGCCCCGACGGATGTGAGGTTCCGGTAGGCTTCGGCCACGGCCTGTTTGCCACCCTCAACCGGGTTGGCTTTGACGTAGCGCGGGGTCACATCAGAGGTAAAGGCCAGCAGTTTATCGGTGTCATGCACCCGGATCACGCCGGCCCCTTTGCCGCAAGAGACCCGCGTGTCGCCCATGACTTGCTGGTCGTATTGTTCATAGATCCATTGTTTGCCTGCATAATTCGGGCTGGAAATCAGCGCCTTCAGCCCGTCGATGGGGTTGACGCCGGTGATGTCGCCCAAGGGTTTGGGGCTGGGTGTCGCCACCCATGGCCGGTCGTATTCGGGCGCTGTCGAAGAGAGTTTCGAGAGCGGAAGATCCGCCATCGTGACGCCGTTGTGCATAATCAGGAACCGGTCTTCGGGAAGCGTTTCGCCGACGATGGCGAAGTCGAGGTCCCATTTTTCAAACACCGCGCGCGCTTCGGCCTCAAGGTCGGGTTTAAGGACCATAAGCATGCGTTCTTGGGATTCCGACAGCATCATTTCATAGGCGGTCATGTTCTTTTCGCGTTGGGGGACGTTTTCAAGGTCAAGCCGCACGCCCAGCCCCCCTTTGTCGCCCATTTCGACGGCGGAACATGTCAGGCCTGCGGCCCCCATGTCCTGGATCGAGATCACAGCGCCTGTCGCCATCAGTTCAAGTGTCGCCTCCATCAGCCGCTTTTCGGTGAAGGGGTCGCCGACTTGAACGGTGGGGCGTTTATCTTCGATCGTATCGTCGAATTCTGCGCTTGCCATTGTTGCCCCGCCAACCCCGTCGCGCCCGGTTTTGGCCCCAAGATAGACGACGGGCATGCCGATGCCGCTTGCTGCAGAATAGAAGATTTTGTCGGTGTCCGCGAGCCCGGCTGCGAAGGCGTTCACAAGGCAGTTGCCATTATAGGCCGGATCAAAGCGCACTTCGCCGCCCGCGCAAGGCACA
>CAYPVL010000100.1:0-10261 GCA_964414165.1 uncultured Cognatiyoonia sp. | reverse complement strand
CGGGAAGTGCGGGGCGCGATACCGCAGGCATCCTGCGCCAGCACCAGTTTGAAAAGGTCGAAATGGTGTCCATCGTGCACCCTGACCAATCCGACGACGAACAAAAGCGGATGTTGCGCTGTGCCGAGGATATCATGGAGCGCCTTGAAATCCCCTACCGCACGGTGCTGCTTTGCACCGGCGACATGGGCTTTGGCGCGCGGCGCACCTATGACATCGAGGCGTGGCTTCCGGGGCAAAACACCTACCGCGAAATCAGTTCGGTTTCGACCACAGGCGATTTTCAAGCGCGCCGTATGAACGCCCGTTTCAAGCCAGCGGACGGGGGTAAGCCGCAGTTTGTGCATACGTTGAACGGCTCTGGCCTTGCGGTCGGGCGCACATTGATTGCCGTGCTTGAGAATGGCCAGCAAGAGGACGGGTCAATCACCCTGCCCTCCACCTTGCACCCCTACCTGCGCGGTAAAACCCGGATCGCGGCTGACGGCACGCTCGTCTAGGACCCTGCTGCATCCTTCGGCGGCTCCCACGGGCGTGGCCGGATGGTGCTGCCAAGTTCGTGCGTTGGGCCGCCGTCGCGTGCGACCAACCAATCGCGCAGGGCCGCAATTTCGGTTGCTGGTTTTTCAAGCGCCTCATCCAGCACAAAGTTCAGCGTCTGCGGGCGGTAATCTGGATCGTTCTGAATGCGGTCCAGCGTGGCAACAGCGATTTCTTCAACCTCTTTCGGGCCATCGCGGTGGGTTTTGATTTTGTTGAGCAGATACCCCATGAAGCCCGCCGGGCCGAATTTGTTATTCAGATGCTCTTTGCAAGGATCAAAGCGCGTCGCCAGATCATCAAAGGCCGTCCAGTTGATGTTCAATCCTGCATGTTCGGCCCCCTTGGCGATCCAGTAGAAGGACACCGATGACAAGCCTACGCGCGCGCCACCTCCGCCAACCGATCCGTGATCACCGGGGAACCACTGTTGCGCATAGGGGCGCACCTCATTGTCGCCGATGCTGCGGTTTTCGTTCAGCTCTTCCACGTTAGTCCATGGCATTGCCGGAAAGGTCTTGCGCCGCTCATCCACCGAAATCGCGTGACGCGCGGACATGACCGAGGATGACAAGGCACTGTCATGGAATTTGTATTTATCGTTGAATGCCTTCGCACCGGGCAGGAACTGCGGCACGCCAAGGGCTTTGACGGTGTCAAAAATCCCCAAGTACGTGATCGTCAGACGGATCGCACGGGTATCGCCGGTTTGGCGGCGCTGGTTGAAATCAGAATTATTCGTCGCCGTATCCGGCGCAAATTCCGCACGGAACTGCCGCGTATCAGGATCATCGGGATGGGTGCCGGGCTGACGGCTGATATAGCGCGCCATCGCTTCGGGGATGCGGCCAATGTTGCGCCGCGGCGGGATACCGCAGGTACGGATCAGCCCAGCGAGAGAGCGGGCCGCAAAGCCACCGCGCGAGAAGCCGAAGATGTAAATCTCATCTCCCGGTTCGTAGGCAAAAACCAGATTGCGATATGTCTCTTCGATAATATCCGTCAGGCCCCAGCCCAAAGCACCGCCCAAAATCCGATCCAGACGCCGTGCAAGCCGGTTATTGCCGCGCCCTGATCCAACGCCGGGGGAATAAATCACCTGCTGGACATTGTCGTCCTTGTCATAAGGCAAAACACATTGGGACAGGCGCACGACGTTGGTCGGATGCAGCGCATCCGGGCGGTTCCATGTACCATCAATAAAGATTGCAATTCGTTTCATCACCGTCCCCTTTGGGGCATAGATTGCGCGCGGGGGTGACTTTACGGCAAGTCAGTATTTCCTGACCCCGAAATCGTGCTAACTTTGCGCCATGACACAACGTACAGCATTCCTGACCCTCGCCCTGTCGGTAGCCTTCGCAGCCTCGCCGTTTCTGACCGCCCCCTTCAGCGGCTTTCGCGCAGACCAACTGCCGATCCCGCAGATTGATCCGCCCGTGCAGCCCGAAGGCTATGCCTTTGCAATATGGGGGCTGATCTATCTTTGGCTGATCGTATCAGCCGTTTACGGCGCATGGGCGCGGATTGAGGCGGCGGATTGGCACGATGCGCGCATTCCCTTGAATGTTTCGCTAGCCGTGGGCGTCCCATGGCTTTGGATTGCAAACACCAGCGCGATTGCGGCGACCGTGACGATCATCATCATGGCCATCGGCGCGATCATGGCCCTCGCTCGCGCGCCATTGGATGATCGGTGGTTGTTCCAAGCCCCGGTCGGCCTTTACGCAGGCTGGCTGACGGCGGCAAGTTTCGTGTCCATCGCGACCACATCCGCAGGCTATGGCATCGCGTTTGACGACATCATCTGGGCACTGATCGGGATTGCAGGGGCATTCGTTGTGGCAACAATTGTGTTGCTGCGCCGCCCGAACGCTTTGATGTATCGGCTTGCGGTGGTCTGGGCCTTGGTCGGCATTGTCGTGGCAAATGGTATGACACATGTCATCGTGTCAGCCGCTGCCGCGCTTGGCATCGCCCTGTTGCTTTTGCCGCTCACCCGGCAGTCTAGTCGCCCGTATTCTTCTTAAGGTGCTTTGACAGGCGCGAGGGCTGGGACGACTTTTTGTCCTTGTAGGGATTCTTGTCCCCCTGATCGCGAAGATACAACCGGATCGGCGTGCCGGGCATATCAAAATCCTCGCGCAAGCCATTGATCAAATAGCGCCGATAGCTTTCAGGCACCAAATCCGGGAAGGATGACATGACCACAAACGCCGGTGGCCGGGTCTTCACCTGCGTGGCATAGCGCATCTTGATGCGCCGCCCACCCGGCGCGGGTGGCGGGTGCTGTTCAACCATACCACCCAGCCAGCGGTTGAGTTGCGCGGTGGTTGCACGGCGGTTCCACACCTCATGGGCGCGCATGATTGCGGCTTGCAGTTTGTCGATACCTTTGCCGGTCTTGGCCGAGACCGTGACCAAAGGCGCGCCGCGCAGTTGCGGTAAAAGACGTTCAAAAGACTGACGCAACTCTTTGAGCTTGCTTTGCTTTTCGGTCTCAACATCCCACTTATTCACGGCAACAACAACCGCGCGCCCTTCGCGTTCCGCCAGATCAGCAATCCGTAGATCCTGTTGTTCAAATGGGATTTCTACATCCAGCAGAACAACAACAACCTCGGCAAATTTTACAGCGCGGAGGCCATCGGACACAGACAGTTTTTCAAGCTTTTCCTGCACCTTCGCCTTCTTGCGCATGCCAGCCGTGTCGAAAATACGCACCGGCACGCTCAATCCGTCCGGCCCCGCCCAATCCTGAGACACAGAAATCGCATCACGGGTGATCCCAGCCTCGGGCCCGGTCAAAAGACGCTCTTCGCCGATGATCTGATTGATCAGCGTGGACTTCCCAGCGTTCGGGCGGCCCACGACAGCGATCTGCAACGGCTTGGCTTTAGTCAGAACGCGGGGCGCGTCCTCATCCTCGTCCCCGACATCCACATCTGTCTCGGGTGCGTCAGCCGCAGCCCGCTCTTCGAATTCCTCAGACAAGGGGCGCAGGCGATCCATCAGCTCGCCCATGCCTTCACCATGTTCAGCAGACAAACGGATCGGTTCGCCCAAGCCCAAGGCAAAGGCCTCTAGAATGGTGGCATCCGCGGCCTTCCCTTCGGCTTTGTTGGCCGCAAGGATCACATTGGCGTTCTTTTTGCGCAGGATATCCGCGAAGACCTCATCGGCTGGCAAAAGCCCCGCGCGCGCATCAATCATGAACAGGCACACATCGGCCATTTCGACCGCGCGTTCGGTCAGGCGACGCATCCGGCCTTGCAGACTGTCATCCGTCGCATCTTCCAAACCGGCGCTGTCAATCACTGTAAAGCGAATGTCCGCAATCCGGCCCTGCCCTTCGCGCAAATCGCGGGTCACACCGGGTTGGTCATCCACAAGGGCCAGCTTCTTGCCCACCAGACGGTTGAACAATGTGGATTTGCCCACATTCGGGCGGCCCACGATGGCAAGGGTAAAGGACATGTCTCAAGCTCCAAAGACGCTAAGCGCCAGCGGTTACACCAGACGCAGCCTAACGGAAAGCGACAAGTTGCCCGGACTTGGAGACAACATAAAGTGTCTGCCCCGCCACAGCCGGGTTTGAAGCCGCACCACCGGGGATTTCGGCAGAGCCAATCAAAGCACCCGACGCGGGGTCAAATTCGCGGATAAGCCCGTCCGATGAGGCGACAATCAAGCGACCACCGGCCAGAACGGGGCCATAATGGGCAAATCGGCTGCGCACTTGCCGGAAGGTGCCAGCGGCTACTGATTGGGGCAGGTCCACCTTCCAGACAGGCGCGCCTGTGCTGCGATCCAGCCGCACAAGTTGGTTGAGGTCATTCACAAGAAACACAGAATCGCCCGAAGGCCACACAGGGCTGACCGCCCCTTCGGTCGCGGTCCAAAGCCGCGCGCCGTTTGCAATGTTCATTGCAACCAACCGGCCCGAGAAGTTCCCGACGTAAACGGTGCCGCCCGCAATCACAGGATCGCCCGAAATATCCGATATATTGGCCGCCGCCTGCCCGACCCGTTCGCCTGTCACAACTGTTGACCAGCGCTGTGTGCCGCCTGCGGGGAAGGTTGCGGTCACGTCACCTGATCCGAAGGGAAAGATCGCGATTTCACTGTTCACTGCAGCACCAGCGCCACCTGCGAAGTTCCCGACCGAGGGGGTGCCCGCCACGCTCCACCGGATGCGCCCCGTGGTGCGATCAATCGCATAGGCCACGCTGTCGCGCGCCACAACATAGACCAGTTCGCCAAAGACCGTGGGCGCAGATGTGCCCGGCGCGTCCAAATCCTGACGCCAAAGCACGGCGCCGCTGCTGGCATCCAGCGCCGTCAGCTCTCCGAAACCTGTCGTCACATAAAGCGCATTGCCCTGCACCGCGATCCCGCCACCCGATGCATCCCCGCGCCCATCATTGCCGGGGGTGAGGTCTTGCGCCCAAAGCGGCTGCCCCGCAGTCGAGGTGGCCTGCACTTGCGCGCGGGCATCCAACGTGTAGATCGCGCCATTGGCCACAACGGGATCAGCCGTGATGCGCGCGCGGCGGCTGTCGCCTTCGCCGATGGACACTGCAAAAACAGGGGCCAGCCCAGCGGACAAGGCAGGATGGGTGATCTGGTGATCGGCACTGCCGTTGCGGTGGGTCCAGCTTGCGTTGCTCACAGGGGCCACAAGGTTCAAAGCGCGGGTTTCATTGATGATTGCGGCTTCGGGACGAATGGCAAGGCGTTCGCCGGGCAGGATCACATCAACTTCGCCGCAAGCCACCAAAAGGGCCAGGGCCAGCGCCGCACCAATTCCTGATTTCACTGTCACGATCAAGCCCTTTCGCTGGGATTATTCTGCGGCCGCTTCGGCGCCTGCTGGGGCGATGTCTTCTCCGAGGGCGACCAGCAAGGTCAGCACCCGTTGCCGCAAACCATCTGTGACGGCTGCATCTTCGGCAATCGCGTTCAGCTTGGCAACTGCGGCCACCGTATCGCCGACAGCCACATCCATAAAGGCCAGTTGTTCTTGCGCAAGAAGGGCAAAAGGCGCACCGGGCACTGACAAAGCTTCAAGGCTTTGGCGGCGGGTGGCGTTATCGCCGGTGTCAATCATCGCCGCCTTAAAGGCCGCAAGATCGCGGTAAATCTTAGGAATGTCCTGATTAACGACCAAAGCCTCAAGCGTCTGCGCCGCCGCTGCGCCATCGCCCGCATCCTGCTGTGCGCCAGCCGTCAGCAAGGCTGTGACTGCATTGGCCGCACCTTCTGCGTTCACCGTCGATAACAAAGCAGCGCGCGCAGTTGGATCCGTTTCGTTCAAGCCCGCGATCAAGGCATCACCCGTGCTTTGGGCTACCGCCAGATTGCGGGCCTTGTTCACTTCGTTCCAGGCCGCACCACCCACGATGCCAATGATCGCAAGCACAGCAATCCAGCCGTATTTGCGCACGTAGCCCCACAGCTTGTCCTTTTGGACCTCTTCTGTGACCTCGTTAATAAAGCTGTCGGTATCGCTCACGCCCATCCCCTTGCATCGTTGCTGATTTAGTCAGCAAACCGCCTGTTTTGTTGTTCTTATCGCGAAGCCGCCCCCCTTGCCAAGGGCCTGCACCCTTCATAGATCATTCTGCAGCGCGGCACCGCGCATGGTTGCACTTGCAGAAGAGTACGAATGCCGCTAAACTAAACTGGTCGGTTTAGTTTGTTTTTTGTGAACCGACGGGACGTATAGATCGTAGAAAGCGCATTCTGACAGCACTAGGGGCATGCTGCCCCCCTCAAGCAAAGGCCCAAGAAGATGAAAATCGTCCCCGTAATTGTCGCGGTTCTGGTCTGCGTCGTTCTGTACTTCGTCGTACTTGAACGCGATACCCTGCTGGAATTTGCCGGACGCGACACGGTCGAGGCCCCAGCCGAAGACGTGGTTGAAGAAACAGCCCTGACAGAAGATACAAACGCCCCCGCCACAGATACAGCTGTCCGCGTCGTTGCGATGAGGTCCGTGGCCCAAACCATTGAAAGCGCAGTTACTTTACGCGGTCGCACAGAAGCTGCACGCAGCGTGAATGTCGCCGCTGAAACCTCTGGCCGCGTGACATCTTCCCCTTTGCCCAAAGGCACGTTCGTGAACGCAGGCGATACGATGTGCGAACTTGATCCCGGCACCCGTGAGGCATCATTGGCCGAGGCCCGCGCCCGCCTGACCGAGGCCAAAGGCCGCGTTCCCGAGGCCGAGGCCGCAATCTCCGAAGCCCAAGCCCGCATCGCTGAGGCCCAAATCAACGTCAACGCCGCCCGTCGCCTGTCCGAGGATGGGTTTGCCTCTGAAACCCGCCTGATCAGCGCCGAGGCGGTGGAACAAGCCGCCCAAGCCGGGCTGCAACGCGCCCGCTCTGGCGTGACGTCCGCGCAGGCCGGGATCGAAGCGGCCGAGGCCGGCGTCGCTGCCGCCGCGCGCGAAATTGAACGCCTGACGATCACAGCCCCCTTCTCGGGTTTGCTTGAAACCGATAGCGCCGAGCTTGGCACGCTGATGCAGCCGGGCACGTTGTGCGCGACGATCATCCAGCTTGATCCGATCAAACTGGTCGGCTTTGTGCCCGAAACCGAAGTCAACAACATCGCCGTTGGGGCCATCGCCCAAGGGCGGCTGAATGATGGCACGGAACTGACCGGGCGCGTGACTTTCCTGTCCCGCTCTGCCGATGATACGACACGCACCTTCCGGGTCGATGTTGAAGTGCCGAATGCAGATATGGCGATTGCAAGCGGTCAAACCGTTGAAATCATTGTAGCCGCCGATGGGCGCACCGCACATCTGATCCCGCAATCATCGCTTACATTGGACGACAACGGCGTGCTGGGTATCCGCACGATTGCCGCAGACAACTCCGCGTTGTTCATGCCTGTCACGCTTCTGCGTGACACGATTGATGGGGTTTGGGTGACCGACCTGCCAGACGAGATTAACCTGATCACCATCGGACAGGAATTCGTCATTGATGGCGTCCCCGTCGCCCCCACATATACAGAGGCCGAAGGATGAACGGATTAGTTGACTGGGCCGCCTCACGGGCACGCATGGTTCTGGCCTTCATCGGCCTGTCGGTTCTTGCGGGCACGATGGCCTACACCGGCCTGCCCAAAGAGGGTGAGCCGGATATCGAAATCCCGGCGATCTTTGTGTCGGTCATCTTCCCCGGCATTTCCGCATCCGACGCAGAAACCCTGTTGGTAAAGCCGATGGAATCCGAATTGTCGGACCTTGATGGGCTGAAAACCATGTCCGGCACGGCCGCCGAAGGCTATGCTGGGGTCGCGCTGGAATTTGAATTTGGCTGGGACAAGACCAAAGTCTTGGCCGATATCCGTGATGCAATGAACAAGGCTCAAGGGTCCTTCCCCGTCGGGGCCGAGAACTATTCAATCAATGAGATTAACTTCTCAGAATTTCCCATCGTCATTGTGAACCTCACCGGGGACGTGCCCGAACGCACGCTGATCCGCGCCGCCAAGGATCTGCAAGAACGCATCGAAGGCATGGATGCGGTGCTTGAGGCCGGCCTCGCGGGCGAGCGGGATGAAATGCTTGAGGTCGTGATCGACCCGCTGCGCCTTGAGGCGTATAACGTCACCGCAGGCGAACTGATCAATGTCGTCACCCAAAACAACCTCCTGATCGCTGCGGGTGAAGTGGAAACGGCGCAAGGGTCTTTCGCCGTCAAAATCCCTTCTTCTTTTGATGACCCACAAGACATCTACGAATTGCCCGTTAAGCTGAACGGCGACCGGGTGGTGACCTTGGGTGATCTGGCCACAATCCGCCTGACGTTCGAAGATCGCATCGGTACCGCCCGCTTTAACGGCGTGAACACTGTGGCCTTGCAGGTCGTGAAACGCAAAGGTTTCAACCTGATCGATACCGCAGCCGAGGTTGAACGGGTCGTCGAAGACGCCCGCGCATCCTGGTCGCCCGAACTACAATCTGCCATTCAAGTTGGGACATCGAACGATCAATCCACGCAAGTGGCCTCGATGGTCAGCCAGCTTGAAGGCTCAGTCCTCACCGCCATCGCGCTTGTAATGATCGTCGTTCTTGCCGCGCTTGGCACGCGCCCTGCACTGCTTGTGGGCTTTGCAATCCCGACATCATTCCTTTTGTGCTTTGCCTTGCTGGCCGTGATGGAGGGCACGATCTCGAACATCGTGATGTTCGGCCTGATCCTTGCGGGCGGGATGCTGGTGGACGGGGCCATCGTGGTCGTCGAATACGCCGACAAACGTATGCGCGACGGCGCAGGCCCGATGGAGGCCTATACAGAGGCCGCCAAACGTATGTTCTGGCCCATCGTATCATCCACGGCGACAACGCTATGCGCATTCCTGCCCATGCTGTTCTGGCCCGGCGTGCCGGGACAATTCATGGGCATGCTGCCTGTCACGCTGATCTTTGTGCTATCCGCCTCGCTGGTTGTCGCACTAATCTATCTGCCCGTCATGGGCGGGGTCACAGGGCGGATCAGCCGGGTGTTTGGCAACACATCTGATTCTTTGCGCGCAGCGCTGCCTTGGGTCATTCGGGCGGCACTTGTGCCTGTGGCGATCATGGTGGTGTTCGTGGGCGCGATGCTGACACTGAACCCCGGCTACATCAGCGGCGAACCTGTGCAAACGTCCAGCATGGCTGAATCCCTGCCCGGCATCGCCCTTTTTCTGATTGGGGCAGTCATGGCCTCAATCACCATCGGTGCCGCCAAGATTGAGCGACGCAAGAAGAAGGTGAATGCAGGCTATCGCATGTCCCTTTTTGGCCGGTTCATGAGTCTGATCACAGGCAACCCCGTCATGCCGCTTGTGGCAGTCGGCGGCGTTGTCTTCTTTGTCGTCTCCGTCTTTGGCTACTACGGTGCTAACAACAACGGCGTGGAGTTCTTCGTTGAAAGCGAACCCGAGCAGGTCATTGTCTATGTCCAAGCGCGCGGGAACCTGTCGCTGGAAGAAAAAGACGCGTTGGTCAAGCAGGCCGAAGATGTGATCATCAACCACCCCGGCGTTGAAAACGCCTTTGCTTTTGCAGGCGAAGGTGGGTTGTCATCAAACGATGGCGGCGCTGGCAGCCCCGGCGATGCGATTGGGCAAATCCAGTTGGAACTGGTGCCTTGGGAAGACCGCGAAGGGATTGCCGAACTTGACGGGAACCGGGTTGTAGCAGAGCTGGAAGAAAGCCTCGCCACGATTCCCGGCATCCGGTATGAGGTGCTGAACCTGTCGCGCGGTCCCGCATCGGCCAAGCCTGTGCATTTGCGCATCAAGGGTGATGATTTCGAAGAATTGCAAGTCGCCGCCGCGACAGTGCGCGCGCGCTTTGACGCAACTGAAAACCTGACCCAAGTCGAAGACACCCTGCCCCTGCCCGGCATCGACTGGCAGATCGACGTCGATGTAGAGGAAGCCGGGCGCTATGGCGCTGATGTGGCGACCGTGGGCGCGATGGTGCAGATGGTCACACGCGGCATTCTGCTGGATACGATGCGGGTGCCAAGTTCGGACGAAGAGATCGAAATCCGCGTGCGCCTACCCGAACAGGACCGGGTCCTGTCAACGCTTGATAGTCTGCGGGTGCGCACGAATGCGGGGCTTGTGCCCTTGTCGAACTTCATCACACGCACGCCGGTTGAAAAGCTGGCACAAATCGACCGGATCGACCAGAAACGCTATTTCGATG
>CAYPVL010000099.1:0-10324 GCA_964414165.1 uncultured Cognatiyoonia sp. | reverse complement strand
GACTACTGTGCGCGGGTCGATCTAGAGCCACCGGTAGAAGCCGACCTTGTTGCGCGCGTTTTCCATGGCGCAAGGTATCGCTTTGGCCGCGCTGTCGAGCTTTTGCTGGTTGCCATGGAGTTTGCGATTGCCCGTAAGGCGGGGCATCTGACGATCGACGACTTTGCCTCCGCCTATGCGATGAACGAGGCATGTCTTGCGTCGCAGAATGTCTTCTATGCGGACAACTATCTGCTCCTCAAACCTGATGCGGATGAGGACGCCGCCGCCTTTTCCATGCGCCGTTCTGGCAAGGCGCACACGTGATGAATGCGCTGTTTCCGAAAATCGCGTTCCATTCCGGTGAAACGCCGATGTCATGGGCATCGCGGCAGGCGGCCTTCCATACGGGAGGCCGCGTCGTGCCGTTTCTGAACGATTTGGGGATCCCGGCTGCCGATCTTGCTCGTGGCAAGCGTGAGGCGGTCGAGACGCTCTGTGCCAAAGCTGGCGAAGATCCAGCGGGGGTGGTCCACAACAGTATCGTCGCTGTCGGACATCGCCGCTTCCAACTGGACGGCGAAGAGTTCTCAGCAGAGTTCACCACGGGACCCGTGACCCGGTTTTGCCCGCTCTGCATTGCTGAGGACGTCGAAGGTTGCGAGCATCCTAGTGAGGCGATGCGCCATCGGGTTCAGTGGCGGCTGGCGTCCTATCGGACCTGTCCGAAACACAATCTGCCAATGAGCGACATCCGTATGGGAAAGTGGAGCGACATGCTTCACGAGCTTCAGGCCATGCCTAAAGCACTCGCGGAGCAGCTGGAGGTTGCGAGGACACATGCCCGGAGGGAGCCATCTCCTCTGCAGACATACGTGGTACGTCGGTTGGATGGTGAGGCAGGCCCTGCTTGGCTCGACAAACAAAGGGTCGATCAAGTCTGCCGTGCCGGTGAAATGCTGGGTGGCATATTGCATTATGGGCCTGCCACAAAGGCCGCCGATATTACGGAAGACATGTGGGATGCTGCGGGCCGCACCGGTTGGTCATTGTTGGAGGAGGGGCCAGAGGCAATCCGGCCGGTTCTGGCTGAAATCCTCAAAGACTGTCTGCGCCAGAATGGCCATCCAAGCCCACGCAGTGCATTTGGCATGCTCTACGGTTGGCTGTTCGCCAGCCGATTGACCAAAGATCCGGGGCCAATTCGAGACATCGTTCGAGACGTCATCATCGAACATGTTCCCCTGGTTCCAGGCCAGATGCTGCTCGGGAAACCGGTTGAACATCCACGGTTGTCAAGCATCGCCTCGATCGCAAAGGCCGAGGGATTGCACTCAAAGACACTGGCCAATGTCCTCGGCGTTGCCGGTTTAATTGGGGAAGGAGAAGAGCGGAAGAGTTCCGGGAACGTGGTCGCTAACTACGCCGAGGCAAAGGTCTTGATCGACAGAGCAAAGCATGCGGTACCGGTGACGCAGGTGCCGGATATGCTCTCCGCCTCCCGTCCGCTTGTGGCCGAACTGATTTCACTCGGACAGCTGACGAGAATACAGGACCACTGTCACCTGCAAAGCAAGCTCGGCAAGGCAATCGACGGGCGGTCGGTTCAAAGGACGCTGAAGTTCGTCGACGGTGTCGGCCCGGCTGTGGAGGAGGCTCCCGAAACCCACGCCCACCTCGGCAAAGCTGCGGAGAAATCTCGGGTCACATTAAGGGCCATTCTCGAAATGCTATTTGGCCAATTTCTGCCAACAGTCTATCGGCTTCGAGATCGCCATGGGTTTGAAGCAGTCTTGGTCTCACCTGATGAGATCATGGCATGCATCGCAAATCCGCCGCCCGATGCTTCTGACGAGATTCGGTTTTGGATGGGTTGAAGCGGTCTCAGAGGGGCGAAATCCAACGATTATTCAAATTGTCGCCTTCGGGCGGCATTTTTTTTGAACTTTCGATGGCCATTTGATCTGTGCAAAAGGCCATTTTGGCCGCCGGCGGGTAAAAATTTCTCAATGAAATCAATGATTGCCGAATCCAAAATGGCCAAGTTATGCTATGTCCCCACACTTCATCAGCTGGGCGAATTTCGCCCTAACGTCGTCATCCAGCCAAGCGTTGCATCAGTGTCGCCATTGGGTTTGTATTCGGCCCCCAAGGGCGCATCATAGTCAAGCTGTGCGATAGCCCTAAAGATGTGGGCATAGTTGATCTCGCCTTGGTCTGGCGCGCCGCGGGTGGGGACGGATGCAAACTGGATATGGCCAATTGCGGGCAGCAGTGCTTTGATCCGGTGGGTCAAATCACCCTCCATCAGTTGCACGTGGTAGCAATCAAACATTAGCTTTAGGTTCGCAGCCCCAACGTCTGATATCACAGCCAGCGCTTGATCGGTCGTGGTGAGGAAATAGCCGGGTGCGTCGTATTTGTTCAGCGGTTCAATCAGGATCGTAATGCCGTGCGGGGCGGATTTGTCGCAAGCGTAGCGCAGGTTTTCGACAAAGGTCTCATGTGCAGCGCGGCCATTCGCAAACCCAGCCATGACGTGGATATTCGGCGTATCAATCGCGATGGCATAGGCGATGGCTTCGTCAATTGCGGCGCGTGCGTCAGCCTCGCGCGCCGGTAGTGCAGATAGACCGTTTTCACCACCTGTCACATCACCGCGCCGGGTGTTCAGGCCCAACATGCGCAGGCCGGTTTCCTTTAGGGCGGCCGTCACGTCCTTGGCCGGCACATCATAGGGCCAGTGGCATTCTACCGCATCAAATCCGGCCGCTTTGGCGGCACGGATCGCGTCGGGCAGGGGCCGATCTGCCCAAAGAAACCCTAGGTTTGCTGAGAACTTCATGCGTCCCACTCTACGTTGAATTTCGCAATAAGCGCCTGTTGCTGCGCTTGGGTTAGCATCCGGGGGGTAAGGCCACGGGTCAGCATGGCCAGACGCGCCGTGTCCTCCAGTTCTTCGATGGCATTGCAGGCCGCTTCAATATCCTTGCCAGCCACGACAGGCCCGTGATTGGCCAGCATGACGGCGCTGCGTTTGCCAGCAAGGCCGCGCACAGCCTCGCCCATTGCTGCATCGCCGGGCAGAAAGAAGGGCAGCAGCTTGACCTTTCCCAGTTTCATGATCCCGTAAGGGGTGAGCGGGGGCAGAAAATTATCCTCATCCGCGTCCGGCATCAGTGATAGCGCGACCGAATGACAGGAATGCAAATGAACCACCGCACCTGCTGTGCTGCGTGTGTCATAGAATGCGGTATGCAGTGGCATTTCCTTCGTCGGTTTATCGCCGTCAATCAGCGTGCCTGCAGCGTCAAATCGGCTTAGCCTGCCCGGATCCAGACGACCAAAGCTTGTTCCGGTGGGGGAAACCAGAAGTCCGCCATCGTCTGTCCGGGCGGAAATGTTACCAGTGCTGCCGCCGGTAAGGCCGCGATCAAACATCGACTTGGCAAGGATGCAGATTTGTTCGCGCAGGTTTGCTTCGCTTGTCATACCGTCTCCAGT
Source organism: uncultured Cognatiyoonia sp. (assembly GCA_964414165.1). GTDB lineage: Bacteria > Pseudomonadota > Alphaproteobacteria > Rhodobacterales > Rhodobacteraceae > Cognatiyoonia. The sequence continues at coordinate 6,841 of CAYPVL010000099.1, read as the reverse complement.
TTGTCTTGTGCGTCGGTAAAGAAGGTCTCGGTGCCGAAATTGCCGGATTTCAGCGTCAGGGCGATCTGATGCCCGCCTGATTGGCAAAAGGTCCAGGGCACGCCGGGGGCGATTTCTGTACCGATGTCAAGTTGGGCGACACCCAGCGCTTTGGTCACAGCGCCTGACGTTTCGCCGCCCGCCACAATCACACGACGCGCGCCTTGTTCCCTTGCTGCGACGGCGCAGGCCGATAGGGTTGCTTCGATAATCTCTCCAGCACCTGCAACGCCCAGCTTTTCTTGGGCTGCGCGGACGCTTTCGGGATTGGCGGTTGCATAGATCAAGGGGGCAGCGTCCAAGTCCTGCTTGGCCAACCAGTCCAGCGCGCGTTGTGCCCCGTTTTCGGCCAAGGCCAGTGGGTCCAGCTGGAAGGCAGGTGCGCCTCGGCTTGTGTAATCCGCCACTTGTTTGTTGGTCATGGCCGAACAGCTGCCGGACAAAATGATCGTGCCACTGCCAAGCTGTGGTGCTGTGGCCTTGGGCGCATCTGCTGACAAGGTGCCATCGGCCAGATAAAGGGCTGGCAAAGGCATGGCCACGGCACTGCCACCTGTCATCAGTGGCATATCGCGGCAGGCTTCGGCGATGATCGCAAGGTCTTCGTTTGCTACAGCGTCCACGACCACATGGGCGGTACCGTCTTTTGCAAGCGCGGCAAGGTGCGATTTCAGCGCGCCTGCGCCTTGGGCAACGGTCAGGCGATCAGCCAGGCCAACGGGCTTGGTGACTTGTGGTGCAAGCAGGCGCATCAGATTGCTGTCGCGCATGGGGGTAAGCGGGTGATCTTTCATCGGGCTTTCCGCCAAGGGCTGCTGCCCGACAAAGAGGTTGCCCATAAAGATCGACCGTCCGTTTTCCGGGAAGGCGGGGCAATAGATCGTTTGATCTGTGCCCAAATCCTGCATCAATGCCTCGGCGACGGGGCCGATATTGCCTTCTGCGGTGCTGTCAAAGGTCGAACAGTATTTCCAGAAGAACCGGTTTGCCCCCGCAGCCCGAAGCCACTTTAGCGCAGCGCGGGTTTCAGCGACGGCATCCGCGACGGGTGCTGTGCGGGATTTGAGGGCGATCACTTCAAAGGCCGCCGTTTCTGTCGGGGCCTCTTCGGGGACACCAATGCGCAAGGACACACGCACGCCGCTGCGCGCCAACAGCCCGGCAAGATCAGTCGCGCCTGTGAAATCATCAGCGATGCAGCCAAGAACGGTGGTCATGTGGTTTCCCCGGGCAGGGTAAGGCCAGCATTACGGGCATAGACTTTGGCCACGGCGGCATCATCTTCCTGCCCATGGCCCATATCGGTGGCTGCATTGAACTGTTGCAGCGCGGCTGCGGTGATGGGCGCGTCAAACTGCGTTGATTTCGCAATATCGAGCACGATACCAAGATCCTTGGGCCAGATATTGACCGAACTGTGCGGCGTGTAATCACCTGCCACAATATGGGGTGCGCGGTTTTCAAGCATCCAACTGGTTCCGGCGCATTTGCTGATCACTTCGACGAATTTTTCCGGCTTGACGCCTTGTGTCATCCCGAAAGTCAGGGCCTCGGCCATGGCGGCGATATGAACCCCGGCCAAAAGCTGGTTGACCGCCTTCATCGCGCTGCCTGCCCCGACATCGTCGCCAAGTTCAAAGACTGTTTCGGCGATACTGTCCAGCATTGGCCGCGCGGCCGTAAAGGCCGCAGGCGTCCCGGATGCCATGATCGACAACTGGCCGCTGGCCGCTTTGAGGGATCCACCCGAAATCGGCGCGTCAAGATAGTGCACACCATGCTTTTCGCAGCGCGCGGCCATGTCCTTGGCAAAGGCGGGCGGTACGGTTGCGCAGGCCAACACCACGGCCCCCGCTTTCAGTTTCTCAACGATTCCGTTGTCACCAAACAGAACGCTTTCGGTTTGCTGCGCATTCAGCACAACAACCGCGACGGCATCCAGCGTGCCAGTGGACTGATCTAAGGGGGTTGCCTGCCCCCCTTCGGCCTGAAACCGGGCGATCTGGTCTGGGTTAATGTCGACACCCCAGACAATGTGCCCCACCCGCAAAGCCGAGGCGGCCATGCCATATCCCATGGACCCAAGGCCAATGACGGCAACATTTTGAGAGGTGTTTTCACGCATACTCATCTTAGTTTCCTTTCACCCAATTTGGCAGCCACAATGCCACATCCGGGAAGAAGAGGACAATCGCAAGTGCCACAAGCTGGATCGCGATGAACGGCAGTAAGGCGCGGAAAATCTCTGCCAAATGCATATCCTTGGGGGCCACCGACTTTAGATAGAAAGCAGCGGGCCCAAAGGGCGGAGAGAGATAGCTTACTTGCATATTCATCGCAAACAGAATGCCGAACCACACAGGGTCCATACCTAGTTTGATAATGATAGGTACAAAGATCGGCATGGTCAAAAGCGCGATCCCGATCCAGTCCATGAAAAGGCCCAGAACGATGAGGATCCCCATCATAATGAGCACGATGACAAGCGGTGACGCACCACTGTCAAGGATTGTGCTTTCGATAAAGCGGTTGCCGCCCATCAGGTTGTAAACGCCCACCAATGCCGCAGCCCCAAGACCGATCCAGATGATCATACCACAGGTCTCAAGCGTTTGCTTCAGGCTGTCGCGGATCAGCACCCACGTGACTTCGCCGCGAATGGCCGCCGATACAAAGACGCCAACCACACCCATAGCCGCAGCCTCGGTCACTGATGCAATACCTCCATAGATCGACCCCAGAACTGTCACGGCCACACCTACCGGCAGGATAACGCCCCGCATTTTGCGCAGTTTTTCGGACATGGGAATGTCCAGTTCGTCGTTCGAAATCGGCGGGCCCATTTCGGGGTCCATGTAACAGCGCACCAGAATATAGATGATATAGAAGGTGGCCAGCATCAGGCCCGGTGTTACCGTCGCCAAAAACAGATCACCGATGGAAACGCTGGCGGTCAGGCCGTAGACGATCAGCACGATCGATGGTGGGATCATCGTCCCCAAAGATCCACCCGCACAGACCGTCCCGATGGCCAAAGCGCGATTATACCCAAGCCGCAGCATTTGGGGCAGGGCAATCAGGCCAAGCAGAACAATCTCACCACCGATAATGCCAGAGATGGACGCAAGGAACACCGCCGCCACAAGGGTCTGCACCGCAACGCCGCCTTTGATCCGCCCGGCCACAAGACGCATCGCATCATAAAGATCGCGCGCCATTCCCGACCGGTCCAGAAGCGAGGCCATCAATACAAACATCGGAATCGCGACAAGGACATATTCATTCACAAAGGAATAAATCCGGCTTGACACCAAGGGGACACCCGTCGGCCCAAACCACGCAATCGTAAAGAGGATCGCGATCAATCCGGTTACAAAAGCCAACGGAATTCCTGTCAAGATCAACACCATGATCGACCCAACCAACAAGAGGGAGCCGGTTTGAATACCAAGGTTACGGCCTTCAGAGAACAGGACGTAACCGCCAGTCAGTAGGATTGCAAAGACAACCGCAATGCCAATGATTGCCCATTTACTTGGCGGCTCGCCCGCGCTTTGACGGTAACCCGTGCCATTCCAGGCAGTCCAAATCTGACCAACGGACTGGACGGCTAAAACAATAGACGTGATCAGCAGCATCATCTTGATGATGGCAGGGGTGATTGGGTTCCAAGCAGAACCGGAACGCTCAAGCCGGATGTCGCCTTGCGGGGTCCACCATGATTTTTCCACCATCGTATAGGCCGCATAGGCAATCGCCACCGCGAAAAACAAGGCCAGCAAGCTGTTCACGATATCAAGCAACCGCCGTGTGCCGCCACTGGTCCCAAAATAGATCAACCCGATCCGAATATGCTTGTCTGCGGCAAGACACTGCATGCCACCGTAAAGGTAGCAGGCAGCAATCAAGGCGATCACGGTTTCATGCGCCCAGATTGTCGGGGCATTGAAGAAATAGCGCATGACGATCTCGTAAAGCGAAATGATCGTCGCGATTGCAAATAGAAAACTAAAGGCGGTGCCCACCGTGATAATCCCACGGTCCAATGCGTTCTGGGGGCCAGCGCTGTCATCTTCATGGGCGCGTTTTAACGCGTCAAGCTGCTCTTGAATTTCGGCTTCGCTCATCGCCGCGTCATGCTGTGACATGGTCCCCTCCCGGAATATGTGTTGGATTTTCAGAAAGAAGGGGCCCCCAAAGGGCCCCTTCGGTCGATGCGCAAAGGTTGGAAATCACTCGGTCAGAAGACCGGCTTCGGTCAGGTAGGTTGTGACGCTTTCATAAGCCTTGCCTGCCATCTCGGACCGCTCTGCCCAGTTGGACCACTGGGATTTCGCGATGCCGCGGAATTTGGCACGCTCTTCTGCGGACCAGTTGATGACGGTGATGTTTGGATCGGCTTCAGCTTCGGCCACAGCAATTTCGTTTTGCGCGTCAAGCTGTGTGACCATGTCATTTGCAAACACGGAAACGGAGTCGTTCAAAATGGTCTGAAGATCCGCGGGCAAGCCATCATAGATGTCCTTGTTCATGGATACTTCGATCACCGGCATTGAATGGAAACCCGGATAAAGCGGGTATTTCGCAAACTCGTGCATGCCTTGTGCGTGGTTGGTCGAGAACACGGTGTAATCAGCCGCGTCAATCACGCCCTTTTCCAGCGATGTGTACACTTCCGACCCCGGCAAGTTCACCGGTGACGCACCAGCCGCTGCAAAAACCTCCTGAACCATGCCCTCTGGGGCACGCATCTTGATGCCTTTCAGATCCTCAACGCCATTGATCGGCACCGTGGACAAGAACGCCTCAACACCCGTCGCGGACGCACCAAGGAACTGAAGGCCGTATGGATTGACCAGCTCGTTGAACAGCTCTTTGCCGCCGCCGTTTTCCATGTAGTCAAACATCTGCTCAGGTGCAGACCACGCGCCAACAAGGTTGCCCAACATGGCAAAGGCCGGATCTTTCCCAGAGAAGTAGGATGGGTCAGTGATGTGGCCTTGCAGGATGCCTGCGCCCACAGCGTCAAGTGTTTCGTTGTGCGCAACAACTGTGCCAACGGGCACAACCGTGATCTCAATGCGGCCATCCGACAGCTCTTTCACACGCTCGGCCCATGCTTCCTCAATCGGGAAGAAGTTGTCGCCGGCCTGTGCAGACGCTTGGAATGTCCATTGATATTCTTGTGCAGCCGCAGCGCCTGCAAGCAGTGATGCGGTTGCGATCAAGCCACCCAAGACAGTGGTTTTAAAAGTTTTAACAGTCATTTTTCCTCCCAACAGCGCCAATAGGGCGCTGATTTCCGTTGTGTTGTGATCTCTTTGCGAGGCCACGAATTTCCCCGGTTGTGCAAAATTCTGCGCGATGCCGGTATCGCAACCGGTATCGGTACCGGTTGTTGATATGAGTGGCCGATTTGAATTAGACAGTCAACAACCTTGTCCCAGATTTGTGGTATAGGTCGGGACACCAAAGCGTGATCCATGATGGATTCGGATGGTTCTGTGGCGGGTGGAATGGCAGTAAGGCTATGAAAAATAGAAAAACTTTGGCCGATGTTGCCGCCGAGGCTGGCGTCAGTAAAATGACGGCCTCCCGCGCGCTTCGTGGCGACAAAGATGTGTCGCAGGCCAATGTAGAACGCGTCAAACTGGCCGCCCGAGAGATCGGCTATTACGGGAATCAATTCGCTTCATCCCTTTCAAGCCAACACACCGACCTGATCGGCGTGGTCGTGCCCAGCCTGTCGAACATTGTTTTTCCGCAAGTTATGTCTGGTGTGACAAACGCGCTGAAGGGCACGGCGCTGCAGCCGGTTTTTGGGGTCACCGAATATGACCCAGAACTGGAATACGCGACGATCAGAAATATGTTGTCGTGGCGCCCTGCCGGGCTGATCGTCACAGGTCTGGATCAGCCGCCCGATACGCGCCGGTTGTTGGCTGATGCTGGCGTGCCGGTTGTGCAGATCATGGATATCGACGGCGACCCTGTTGATGCTTGCGTTGGATTTTCCCATGCTGAGGCTGGGTATGAAATTGCATCGGCTTTGTATGAAACCGGATTGCGGCGCATTGGCTATGTCGGGCGCAACCTTGATAAAGACCGCAGGGCGGGCAAACGCAGACAGGGGTTCCAAGACGCCCTGCGTGATCACGGGCTTGCCTTCGCCGCCATCATTGATGGAGCAGATTTGCAGGACGATATGACCGAGATTTCTGCCGTTGATTGCGGTCGCCGTATGACGGCCGCGCTTTTGAAACGTCAGCCTGATCTTGAGTGTATCTACTTTTCAAACGATGACCTTGCCTTTGGTGGCTTGTGTCATTGCGTGGCCAATGGCATCGACGTTCCCAAAGACGTGGCACTTGCGGGATTCAATGGTTTGGGCCTGATCGAAGGGTTCCCCGGCAAGATCGCAACTTCCCGCACCGCGCGCAAAGAGATCGGCGAAAAAGCGGCGCGGATGATCCTTGAAACCGTGGAAAGCGATACGGCAAAGATGGATAAACTCCATATCCTGAAGCCTGAAATTTCGCTTGGCGATCTCACGGCGCGGAAACGCAAAGCTGACTGATCTCCCCAATTTACTTGCCCCCCCAAACTTGTCACCCCGCGCCATTTGGCGCGGGGTGTTGATCACTTTGGGAGGATTTGAATTCGCGGGGGTAAATACGCGCCGCCGACCTGCCTGCAGACCTCCCAGAAATGCGGGTGGTCGGCGGCGCGGGGCGGGGGGGGGCGGGGGGCCCCCCCCCCCCCGGGGGGTTTTGGGGGTGTATAAGTTTTGGCCAAAAAAACG
>CAYPVL010000098.1:0-10358 GCA_964414165.1 uncultured Cognatiyoonia sp. | reverse complement strand
AAACTGAAAGCAGCCGCCTGAATTCTACGGCTGAACCCCATTAAAAATGGGGGGATTACCTTGGACCCGATCGCCGAGATGCGCGGCTACCCCTGCATGGTGGTCAGCGATAAAGGAACCGAACTGATTTCCAATGCGATTCTGAAGTGGCAGGAAGACCGCAAAGTTGACTGGCATTACATCGCGCCCGGCAAGCCGATGCAGAACGGGTTCGTGAGGAGCAGGTCAGGTGGATTGTGCATTTGCCCAACGGAGGGGTACTGGTGAAGAACTCGGAGCGGCTTAGGCTTTATTTTTAAGTCTTGGACAATGGGGTGCGATGCTCTCTGGGCCGGAATCGTTGAAAATAGGCCTCGAGGGTGCGGAAACTGATTTCAGCCAAGATGTAGCTGAGCAGACAATACGACACAAAAATCAGCCAGGCATTGTCCACTCCAATCGCTCCAGTGCCCCGATTTGTGATGTCCAGGGCGATCAGATGGTAGAGGTAAATACCGTAGCTGACGGCTCCGACACGTCTGATGATCCCATTTTTGAGGAACGGTGACAGCGGGTTACTTTCGCTGACGACCAAAGCAATCAAGATGAGTGTCATCGCTACGTGGATGATCAGGTTTTGAATCCCGATGACCCTATCCGGTCCGAACTGGAAAACAATGATGAGAAAGACAAAACCGGCTGGTGCGAACCATCGGTAATGAGTCCATCGAAAGAGCCAATCAAAACTGTGCGGTCTGTTAAGAAGTATCGCAGCGAGTGAGCCCATGATGATCGGTGAATAGGTGGCATTTGGCAGCTTGAAGATCAGCACACCGGTTGTCACAGGATCGATCCCGAACAGATCAAGGGCGATGACGACATTCAAGGCGATGAGGAAAATGCTGACAGGAACCAGAGCACGTGCCGGTAAAAGCATAAGTAGAAGGGGCCAAAGCAGATAGTATTGTTCCTCAACAGACAGAGACCACGTGATGCTTAAAAGAGGTATATCTTCGATAAGAAAGTTCGACAGAAACAGATAGTAGTAGGGTACTAGTTCAAGGAATTCTGTTCGACCCTGTACGACGATGAAATATAGGGAAATGATCGTGACGACAAAATAATAGACTGGAATGATACGCACCGCTCTGCGGATGTAGAAGTTTTTCATTGAGAAGTGGCCGTAGGTTTTGGCCTCACGCAACAGCAAAGTTGTGATCAGAAATCCACTCAGAACAAAGAAAAAATCGACCCCGAAGAAGCCGCGGCCAAACAACTGCGCTGTGGATTTTTCAATGGGAGAGTAGTGATGCCACAGAACCATGGCGATGCAGATGAATCTAAGTCCGTCCAAGTGCATGAAGTGCTTTTGATTCATGTATGCGGTGTAGGGATCGGACGCACTGTTTTGGATAACCATCTGTCATGTACTCAATTAAGGACTTCAGCTGACCTTAATATGCCGACTTTCTGTGTGCCAGTGTTATCAGGGGCGATGCGCGCTTAAACATGCGCTGTGAGGTGCCTCTCGTTTCCCTAAACACCTTCTTGGTTCATATTGCGCTGTCTGTTTTCGAAGTCGACGGACGACAGCACCCCGTTTCTGGCATGCTTGCGTTTCGGGTCATAGAACATTTCGATGTAGTCGAAGATGTCCTGTCTGGCTTGCTCGCGCGTCTTGTATGTTCGCCGACGGATATGTTCGCGTTTCAGCAAGTTAAAGAAGCTCTCAGGCAGTCCATTTGCCGCCATTGGTCCGAGGACAATGGACGTGCGCGTTGTCATGACAATTCCCGCAGCGGTTCATTGAATGTGCAATGTTGTGCGCCGCGCCTCTCTGTAATAAGTGCGCATTGCCCACAAATACATCGTCTGCGTCTTCGGCTGCATCCCCTTGATCCGCATGTCTTCAAGGAAACGACGGCGCAGAGCTGGTACATATTGGTCTGGAATTGAAACCTCCTATCGTCAGATTGAAAAGGCCCCAATCGTCCGACAGGTGCGTCAGTTCACAAAATCACGGCGTTTCAATCGGCGCGTATCAACCGCAACAAGCGCCAATTCCACGAGAGCGGCTTCGTCTTGTCCGCATAGCCGCCCTTCACCCCCACCTTCACAACCCTGTCTCAGATTGCCCTGCACACACAACCTTTGCCTTCCCCCCATTGCCTGCTAACCTCCCCCCAACAATACCCGAGGGGCGAATGGGCGCAGATCTTCCAGACTACTATTTCCGCATCCGCGAGAATGGGGCGACGGTGTTCAAAGTGGACACCGAGAACCGGCAGCGCCGGATCGAAATGGACCAGATCGCCGTGGTCAACGTCAACAAGGGCGAGGTGAAACCCCATGGCGACCGCACCCTGTCCGACGATGACGTTGCCGCCATTCAGGACTGGCTCAACAAACGCGTCGCCCTACTCGCCCAACGCAACATCGACGATATCCTGCGCGCCGTGGACTACATGAACACCACGACCCAATGGGTCCAGTCCAAAGCCACCGAAGCTGAACTTGAGATGGTCACCGATGATCTGCTGCTGGCCATGCACGACCTACGCACGGTGCTGGTGCGCAAGAAAGCGGACCGGTTGCTGAAAGACGCGCCAGAAAGCTAAATCGCCGCACTGCGCCACCAGAAACGCCAGTTCAGCAAAACAGCCGCAACGCTCAGGCCCACAACAAGCCCAAGCCACAGGCCCACCGGCCCTATCTCCAGCGTGAACGCCAACACATAGCTAACCGGCAAGCCAATCACCCAATAGCTGACCGTCGCCATGACCATCGGCACGGCGGTATCCTGCACCCCGCGCAGCAGCCCCAAGGCCATGACCTGTGCCGCATCGACCACCTGAAACAAGGCCGCCATTGCGATCAAAGCTACACCCACGGCGATCACAGCCACGCGGTCGGGTTCATCGGGGGACAAGAACAACGACACCAGCGTTTCGGGGATCGCAAGGAAGACCAGCACCGTCACAAGGGCAAAGATGCCCGACAACACAAAAGCCATCGCACCACCCAGCTTCAAACTGGCCCGGTCCCCCCGGCCCAAAGCGCGCCCCGCGCGGATGGTGGCGACTTGGGACAGGCCGATATGCACCATAAAGGTCAAACTGGCGAGCTGAATAGCAATCCCATGGGCGGCCAATTCCAGCTCACCGATCCAGCCCATCATGATCGCGCTGGCACTGAACAACCCGCCCTCGGCCAGTGAGGTGATGCCAATGGGAACCCCCAGCAAGAACACACGTTTCATGATTTCATTGTCAGGGCGCAGCACATTCTGAAGCAGCTTGTATTGGGGCAGTACGCGCAAGCCATAGACCAGAAAAATCCCAACGGTCACGCAATGCAACACGACCGACGCAATCGCCGCCCCTTTAATCCCCATCTCAGGCGCGCCGAAATTCCCGAAGATCAGCACATAATTCAACGCCGCATTCAGCACAGCCGCCGCAACGGTGCCCCACAAAATGATGGCCGTATGCTCAAGTGCGGCCAGATAAGACTTCAACGTCATCACAATCAAAGCCGGGATCATGCCCCAAAGCGCGATGATCAGATAGTCATGGCCAAGGGCGGCAACATCCGGCTCTTGCCCGATCCAAAGCAGAATACCTTCAGTCCAAAAGAACGGGATCATCACAAATGCACCATAGATCACCGACAGCCATACGCCCATCCGGGTGACACGGCGTACCTCAACATCATCCCCACGCTCGGCCGCAGCGGCGACCAAAGGGGTGACGGCAAAGGCAAAGCCCGCACCCACAATGAAGATCACAAAGAACAAAGTCGTCGCAATGGTGGCAGCCGCCAAAGCGGTCACGTCATACCAGCCCAGCATAATCGTATCGGTCATATGGATCGCAAATTGCGCAACATTACTGGCAATCAGCGGCAACCCCAGTTTCAGGATTGCGTAATTATGCGCTTTCGGGGTCTGGGCAACAGCTTGCATAACACCAGCTTTAGGGACGCACAGTCCCAAGGTCTAGCCGCGTCGACCTGCTCGCGAGCCAAAGCGATGCCATTCATGTTTCTTTTGAACACAAATATGCCCCCCGGAGGGTCCGCACCATCTACCCCGCACCAAACGCCAGCTTCCGCACGTAGGGTGGATCTCGATCCACCAGCCCCCTTAAGGCCAGCTGCGCAACATCAACTGCAAAGCCAAGACCACAACGATCCCGCCCACAAGCATCTGCACAGCAGCCATCATCCGCGCCACAGTCACGCTGCCCGCCATCTGGGCCAAAGCACTTTCGCGCAGGCCAACGGCGGCAAAAGCGACCAACACCGTAATCGTCGCGGTCCCAAGCCCCATGACGAAACTTCCGATGATCCCGGCCCAAATTAGATCAAGGCGCCAGGTCAGGATCAAAAGAAAGACCGCCCCCGTACAGGGCCGGATCGCAATCGCCCCAATGATCGACACTGCCTCGCGCCAGCCCGTCATGGCTTGGGCCTGCGCAACGGTCGGGCCATGGGCATGGCCGCAGGTGTGACAGTGACCACCATCGTGATCATGGGCCGGACGGGTGCGCAACGCCTTGATGCCACGCCAGAGAAGGTAAACCCCGATCAACCCGATCAACCCATAACTTAAAGGGGCCATCACCTGATCCGCGGCACCTGACACTTGTTGACGGGTCCAGCCCAAGACCAAAACAGCCGTGTAAACAAAGACGACGGCAGTCAATGCCTGCGCCAGCGACGAGGCCAAAGCGAGCATGCTCAGGCGGCGCAAAGGCACACGCGCCCCGACGCCATAGCCGCCAATCACAAGCTTCCCGTGCCCGGGCCCTGCGGCATGGACAAAACCGTATGCAAAGCAAAGGCCCCAAAGCCCGGCCAAGGCGCCCGGCTGCCCGGCCTGCAAGGCACGCAAAGACCCCGCCATGGCATTCTGGGCGTTGCGCTGCGCCTCGGTGGCCATTCGCGACACGTCATCAGCCCCGCCAAAGCCCCAAAGCCAAAGCGCAAGGCCCGCGAAAACGGCAAGCAGAACCCCCGCCGCTATCCGCATGAAATCACCGCTATATCCGCGAACTCACTACCCACGGGGGGGAATTCGCCATCCGCGGGCACGTCCTCAGGCGCAAGGCCGCCCAACAGATCAGCCACCATCGCGCGGGCGGCATCCATATCGGCAGGGATCACTTCAGATGCACAATCGTCGCGCCCCGAAAAGCGGATCGGCTGGATCAGGTCGTAGGCAATAAAGTAATATGGATCAAAGACCTGCAACTCAAAGTTCATGTCCTCCATCGGGGGCAACACCCGCACATGCGTCTCGCGCACGATGCCATCTGCAAAGGACATCGTATGCCCCACTTTCGCCCCCAGCGGGATTACTTCGCCGTTCTGACGCACCTCAAGATCACCCTCAAACCCTTGGGGCCAGGTGGTCACAGCCTCGGCCAACACGACCTCTTCATCCGGGGTAAGGACCATATCACCATCCAGATCAATCCCAAGATCGGACGTCAGAAGCAGCGAAAAGAATTCATCATAAACCCAATCAACCTGCACGCCGACCGGGCGGTCCGCCTCATAAAGCACCGTCACTTGGGCCTGCACAAAGACATGGGGATGCGCCGCAGCAGCGCTTGGCACAGCAATGGCGGCGGCAAGCGCGATATGGGGCAAGCATTTCATAAAGTTGAAACTAATGGTCCACACCGCATATGCAATGGAAACACCCATCGAAAGGCCCAGCCTATGTCAGATTTCGCCACCCTCGTCCCCGATGCACGCAAATTCCTGTCCGCATTGGCCCAAAATAACAACAAAGCCTGGTGGGATGAGAACAAGCCGACCTATGAAGCGAAGCTGAAAAAGCCCGCCCTTGCGCTTATCGATGATGTCAGCGTCCAGCTTGCCGCACTCACCGACCTGCCCATCAAAGGCAAACTCTTCCGCCCGCACCGGGACGTGCGGTTTTCCAAGGACAAAACGCCGTACAAAACGCATCTGCACATGCTGTGGACCGCGCAAACCGGGGCACGCCAAGACGTCGCCTTCTTCTTCGGGATTGGGCTGGATGATGTGCGTGCGGGTGGCGGGATCATGGGGTTTGACAAAGCGGTGCTTGAGGATTGGCGACTATTTGTCGACCAAGACCACAAGCGCATTCTGAAAATCACAGATGGGCTAAAGGCAAAAGGGTTCGGTTTTTGGGAACCCGCGCTGAAACGCATCCCCCCAGGCTATGACAAAGATCACCCAGCAGGCGCGCTTTTGCGGATGAAAGGCTGTGTTGCCTTCAAAGACATATCCGGTCCGGGTGCGCTTCCCGCCACCTTCAAAACCTTTTGGCCGCTCAATCAGCTGCTGATCCAGATTGTCGAGGCGTAGGGTGGGTTATGAACCCACCATCCCACGCAGCTTCCGCGCCGCCGCCCAGATCAACGCCTGCGAATACACTTTATGAAAGCCCAGCAACCCATTGAAGAGCCATCCTAAATCTTCACCTGGCTCTGCGGGCACTACCGCAGATCCAAAGTAGATCCGCACGCCCTCAACCTTGAACCAGGACCGCGTGCGCCCGCTGACGTCAACCAGCAAGACCTCATCCTTTGCCCGCGCCTCAACATCCCACGCCGCAAAGCGCGTCGCCTCTCCAAGGGCCAGCGGCAAAACATCGAAATCCCGCGCCGGGCGGCCCAAAGCGATGCGCAGCAGCGCCTTTTCCGGGGCAAAAACCCATGTGGCGTAGAAGGCGCAAAGGTAGGTGCCAAATTCGACCGGGTGGTCTAAATCGACGGCATAGCAATCCGTAAAACAATCCGCGCGATCCGCATAAGCGCGCAGCAATGTACCCGCTGGCACATCAATCTTCATGCGGTTTTCCTTTGGAATCCAACACATCCTGCCAAGAATGCTGCGGGGCAAAACCGACCATGCGCTTGGCTTTATCATTGGCAAAAAACGTCTCATCGGCGCGCATGTCGCGGCGCACAGGCACGCCGTCATAGAACCGGGCGATGACCTCATCACTGGTGATATTCACCGACATATCGTCATTTGCGACGTTAAACACCTCATAGCCAAGACCATCGGTGCGCAGGCAACAGTCCACCATATGGCCCAGATCACGGGCGTCGATATAGGCAAAGATATTCCGTCGGCGCGTTGCAGCATCCTTCATGAATGCAGGAAAATTCTCAGCATATTCATGGGGTTCAATCACGTTGTTAATGCGCAACCCATAAATATCCGCACCCGACCGGGCCTGAAAGCTGCGCGCGCTTACCTCATTGCAAACCTTGGACATGGCATAGCTGTCATGGGGCACCGTGGGGTGATCTTCATCAACAGGCACATAATCCGGCTTCACCTCACCATCGGCAAAACAGACGCCATATGTCGTCTCGGAACTGGCGAAAATGATTTTGGGGATGCCAAGCTTCACCGCCGCCTCAATCACGTTGTACGTGGACAAGGTGTTCTGGCGAAAGCACTCTGCGTCTGTACCGATCATCACGCGTGGAACGGCCGCGAAATGGACCACGGCGTCATAACGGGGCACGCCCGTGCCCGGCTCGAGTTCATGAAAGTCAGTGAACTGGGACATCGCGCCAATAACCTGCCCGGCGTCGCACAGATCAATCAACAACTCAGAACAGGCCAACCCCGATGGAACCCGGTCGGCGTTCACAACACGATGACCTTGGGCCATGAGATGTTGAATGGCATAGCGCCCCGCTTTGCCGCTGCCACCGGTAAAAAAGACACGCATTTTCATCCCCCCCTCTTGCGCCCATGCAAAAGGGCGCGACACCTTTTGGTGTGTAGCGCCCTTCAATCGGTTTTGAAATGGGTCAGGCGGTTTTGCGACGCCGCTTCATCGCGCCCAATCCGCCAAGACCGGCCAGCAACAGCAGGCTGGATGTGGGCAGGGGCACAATGGACAAGGTCACATCATCAATCGAGAAACCATCGTTGGTCAGCCTGTTTGCACCATTCAGGTTGGCGAAAGTGATATCCGAAGACTGCACCGCCGTGCCAAAGTCGATCAAGACAAGCCGGGTATCACCATCGCCTTTGCCCGCAAAACTGACGCTATCGCCATCAACAGTGATATGCATCTTTGCGCCAAATTCGGCACCATCACGCACCGTTAGCAGGATTTTGTCGAGCCAAGCGCCGCCCAAGCTTGCCGTCCAAGCGATGCCGTGGGTGTCGTTGCTATCCAGAAACTTATCCTTGGACGCATCAGCCGTCAAAATCGCAGTCGTACTTCTGCGACCAAAGACATTGCCATCACGCACGGTCAAGGTCGTACCATCATTGGCAAATCCGCTTTTCGTCACGGTCCCGCCAGAGCCCTTACCACCAATCGTTGCGAAAGTTCCAACAGCCGTTGGCGTGCCCACCGCATGGACGCCTTCTGCGAAACCCTCAAAGTCTTCGGTGATTGTCGCGCCAAAACTGGTTGCAGTTGCCTGAAAGGCGGATGCGCTAAAGTCTGATACGGAAATCGTCGCGGCAGAACCGGTTGTCGCCGCACAGGCAAAGGCCATAGCCATCGCAAAAATCTTCATCGTCAGACCTTTCACCATCACACGCGCAACACAGGTGTCGCACTGGTCTCAAAGCCCCACTTAACTGTTCACTAACCGTGTTCGGATTCAAAAGCAAAGAAACTCACTGTTTCACGAACGTGCAGAAAGATGCCAACACCATTCCCGCTTTCCCCTGCCCGGTCCCTGTCATAATATAGCGCAAACCAAAGAAAAGAGCAGCACCCATGGCCGACCTTTTGACACCCGATGAGCCTTCTAAGAAGCAGTCCACCTATGACGCCTCCTCGATCGAGGTGCTTGAGGATATGGAACACGTCCGGCTGCGCCCCGGCATGTATATCGGCGGCAAAGATGATCGGGCGCTGCACCATATGGTGGCTGAAATCGTCGATAACTCGATGGACGAAGCGGTCGCCGGGCACGCCACATGGATCGAAATCGAACTGCACGCCAACGGCCATGTGACCGTGCGCGACAACGGGCGGGGCATCCCGACCGATCCGCACCCCAAGGACCCGTCCAAATCCGCGCTTGAAATCATCTTTTGCACGCTGAACGCCGGGGGCAAGTTCTCGGGCGACAGCTACCAGACTTCGGGCGGTTTGCACGGGGTCGGGTCATCCGTCGTCAACGCGCTCTCGGACCATCTGCGCGTGGAAGTGGCACGCAACAAAGAACTCTTCATGATGGAATTCTCGCAAGGCATCCCCCAAGCCCCGCTTGCCAAAATCGGTGCCGCGCCCAACCGGCGGGGCACAGCGGTGACCTTCCACCCCGATCCCGAAATCTTCGGGGGGCTAACGCTGAAGCCTGCGCGGCTGTTCCAAATGGCACGCTCAAAGGCGTATCTCTTTTCAGGCGTGGAAATCCGCTGGAAGACCGAGATTGAGGACGGCGATACCCCCCTTGAAGCCACCTTCAAGTTCCCCGGCGGCCTTGCGGATTATCTCAACGAAACGCTCGGTAAGGCGACGACCTATTCGGAGAAACCCTTCGCTGGGTCCGTGGACTTCACCGAGAAATTTCAGGTCCCTGGCAAGGTCGAATGGGCGATCAACTGGACGCCATCGCGCGACGGCTTCATCCAATCCTACTGTAACACCGTGCCGACCCCCGAAGGCGGCACGCACGAAATCGGGTTCTGGAACGCGGTGCTGAAAGGCATCAAAGCCTACGGCGAACTGACCAACAACAAAAAGGCGGGCACGATCACGCGCGAGGACCTGACGACCGGGGGCTGCGCATTGGTGTCTTGCTTTATACGCGAACCGGAATTCGTCGGACAAACCAAAGACCGGCTGGCCACAACCGAAGCACAACGGATGGTCGATCTGGCTGTGCGCGACCACTTTGACAACTGGCTGGCAGCGGATACGAAATCCGCCGGGGCCATCCTTGATTTCCTGATCCTACGGGCCGAGGAACGGCTGCGCCGCAAGCAGGAAAAAGAAACCGCGCGCAAATCCGCGACCAAAAAGCTGCGGCTGCCCGGCAAACTGACCGATTGCACGTCCAAGGACCGCGCAGGAACCGAACTGTTCATCGTCGAGGGCGACAGCGCGGGCGGCTCCGGCAAAGGCGCGCGGGATCGCAAGACGCAAGCGCTTTTGCCGCTGAAGGGGAAAATTTTGAACGTGCTTGGGGCGGCGTCGAACAAATTGACCAGCAACCAGGAAATCAGCGACCTGTGCGAAGCGCTTGGCTGTGGGATGGGCACGAAATTCAACCCCGATGATCTGCGCTATGAAAAGATCATCATTATGACCGACGCCGACGTCGACGGAGCCCATATCGCAGCGCTGCTGATGACGATCTTCTTCACGCAAATGCGGCCCCTGCTCGACA
>CAYPVL010000097.1:0-10722 GCA_964414165.1 uncultured Cognatiyoonia sp. | reverse complement strand
TGGCAGGATGTCTTTCCACGCTTGTTCCTCGCACGGGACCATGATCGACACGATCATCGCCCGATCCGGATAGTCGGCTTTGACGCGGGCGATTTCTTCAAGGTTCGTTTCAAGCGGACGGTCGGTGATCAGTTCGATGTTGTTGAGGCCCAGCAAGCGCCGGTCGGCCCCATAGATCGCACCATAGCGCGGGCCGTTCACGTTGACGACCGGTGGGCCTTCGGCCCCGAGCGTTTTCCACCCGACACCGCCCCATCCCGCCTCGAACGCGCGGCGGACGTTGTATTCCTTATCCGTGGGTGGGGCTGAGGCCAGCCAGAAAGGGTTGGGGGATGTGATCCCAAGGAAGTCGGTTGTCAGGTCTGCCATTGCGGTTTCCTTTTTCTCGTCGCGCCCCAGACTTGATCCGGGGCCTCTTGCTATCGGAGGTCCCGGATCAAGTCCGGGACGCGGTGGTTCATTTCATCAGTGCTTTATGTATATCCATCGCCGCGTCGCGCCCTTCGGCCACGGCGGTCACGGTCAGGTCATCGCCACCGGCGGCACAGTCGCCCCCGGCCCAGATCTGCGGGTGGCTGGTTTGGCCCGTGTCGCTGACGGCGATCTTGCGCCCATCAAGTTTGAGCCCTCCGTCCGTCGTCAGCGTCTGCCCAATCGCGCGGAAGATCTGATCAGCAGGCAGGCGAACCGTCTCGCCTGTGCCTTTGAGGCCGCTACCGTCATCGACGGTGTATTCCAGTTCGATCTCGGCCACTGATCCGTTCCCGTGGATCGCTTTGGGCTGCACGTTGAACATGAGCTTCACACCGTTGGATGCGGCCAGATCTTGTTCATATCTGCTCGCGCTCATGCCATCGCGGCCCCGACGATAGGCAATCGTTACACTTTCCGAACCAAGTAATTTGGACTGAACAGCGGCATCCACAGCCGTCATGCCGCCTCCGATGACAACGACATGCCGCCCGACGGGTAGCTTAGTGAGGTCATCAGACTGCCGCAGATCCTTGATGAAAGATACGGCATCGGCGACGCCGGTCTTGTCGTCACCATCCGCGCCCAGCGCGTTCACGCCGCCAAGGCCGACGCCAAGGAAGACGGCAGGGAAGCAACCCACCACATCATCCAAAGACAGGTTATCGCCAAGGCGCTTGCCTGTCTTGATCTCGATCCCGCCTATTCCCATCAGCCATTCCACCTCGCGCGCGGCAAAGTCATCGGTGGATTTATAGGCGGCGATGCCGAATTCATTGAGGCCGCCGGGTTTATCGGCGGCATCATAGATCGTGACGCTGTGCCCAAACATCGCAAGACGGTGGGCGCAGGCAAGACCCGCAGGCCCGGCCCCAACGACAGCAACCTTTTTGCCAGTGTCAGCGGCGCGCGTATAGGGATGCCCCTGCCGCGCCATGAGTGTATCGGTGGCGTGGCGCTGCAGGCGGCCGATCTCGACCGGCTTGCCTTCGGCCAGTTCACGCACGCAGGCCTGTTCGCACAGGTCTTCGGTCGGACAGACGCGGGCGCACATACCACCAAGGATATTCTGATCGAAGATGGTCTTTGCCGCAGCCTCAGACGTGCCTGTGCTGATCTGGCGGATGAACAACGGGATGTCGATGTCGGTCGGGCAGGCGGTTACGCAGGGTGCGTCATAGCAGAAATAGCAGCGATCCGCAGCCACCGCAGCCTCGTGAGGGGCGAAGGGCGCGTGCAAATCATCAAAGTTCTGCGCGATCTCATCCGCGCCAAGGCGACCTGCGGCAATTCCGGGGGTGCTGGGACTGGGCATAGGCTCTCCATCGGGAAATCAATGAAGATAGCCTGCCACAGTTTGATTTTTTATCAAATGGTAAATTTTGTGTGGGGTGATTTTAGAAATCAAACGCCGGGATCGTGACCCGTTTGCCTAAAGTGAAGGCATCGGACACATGAACCATGGGGGAGAGATCAACCTCGGATGTGCCCGTCGCCAGCAACCGCGCCATTTCCGCATAGAGTGCGGGGTATTCATCAAGCATTGATGTGGAAAGCGCTTGGCCATTCGCCACACCCTTGTTCGCCCCCTCCAATAAATGCAGCGTGCCGCCGTCCGTTTCGATATGCATTTCCCATTGCTCGTCCGCCTCGCGCGTCCAGTCGAATGCTGCCGTCACATTGCAGGTGAAGGTCAGGTCAGCCTGAATTGGCGTCTCCCAGTTTTCGGGAAACCGCAGGTCCGCCCCGGTCAGATGCACCGCCATCGGCAGGATGTCTGTCATGATCGACAGCGCATTGATGCCTGGATCCATGACGCCCATGCCCCCGGCCTTGGCGATCCATTGCTGACCGGGGTGCCATTTGCGCACGCTTTCCTGCCAGTCGATATGCATCTTGGTGACGGTCTTATCCGAAAGCCACGCCTTGGCCGCAGCAACCGCTTTGGCCTGACGGCTGTGCCATGTGGCGTAAAGAATGACACCCGATTTATCAGCAAGACGCTGGAGTTCATGCACCTCGGCCAATGTGGCACCGGGCGGCTTTTCAAGCATGACGTGCCGCCCTGCCGCAATCGCCTTTTTGGCGTAAGCGAAGCGAGGGACGGGAGGCAGACAGAGGGACACCACCGAAATATCGGGCCGCGCCTTCAGCATCGCATCCATGTCGGTGTAGGCTTCAACCCCGTCCAGTTCGCCAGACCGACTGACCGTTGCCGCCAGTTCCCAAGCGTTGCTGGCCCGAATAGACGGATCATGCTGATTGCGGGCGATTTCACCGATGCCGACAAGGGCGATTTTGGTTTTCATGGCAAGGCATCCTGACGTTCAAAGCCGAATAAGAACCGCGTTGATCCTTTGACTATCGCGCCGTCTTGCAGACCTCAAACCAAAAGGATGCGTCGTTTTTCGCCGATTCCCGTCAGTTTTGGCTAGATTCTGCGCGACCGCCCCGCCAAGCTATCAAAACAAAGGAGGCCGCATCATGAATATCGCCCAGAACCTGACCCATTGGACCGAGCGCGTCGATCTGGCCGCTGCCTTCCGCTGGACCGCGCGACTGAATATGCACGAGGGCGTCGCAAATCACTTTTCGCTGGCGATCAATGACGATGGCACCCGGTTTTTGATGAACCCCAATCAGGTCCATTTCAGCCGGGTCAAGGCCAGCGATATGATCGTGGTCGATGCCAATGATCCAAAGACGCTGGAAGGGCCGAATGCACCCGATCCCACCGCTTGGGGCCTGCATGGCGGCATCCATCGCCTTGTCCCCCATGCGCGCTGTGCGATGCATGTCCACTCGATCCATGCCACTGTGCTTGCCAGCCTTGCTGACAGTCGGCTGCCCCCGATCGACCAGAACGCCTGCTTTTTCTACAACCGCTATGTGATTGATGACGGCTATGGCGGGCTTGCCTTTGAGGATGAAGGCGCGCGCTGTGCTGCCCTGTTCACCGATCCCAAGAAGAAGGTCATGATCATGGGCAACCACGGGGTGCTGGTGATTGGTGAAACTGTGGCCGATACCTTCAACCGGATGTTCTATTTTGAGCGGGCCTGCGAGAATTACATCCGCGCCTTGCAAACAGGGCAGCCCTTGCGCGTGTTACCTGATGATGTGGCCGAGAAGACGGCACAGGAATTGGAGACTTATCCCGAACAGGATGCCCGGCACTTGGCTGAACTCAAGGCGATCCTTGATGAAGAAGGGTCGACCTATGCCAACTGACGCCTCAGAGGCGCGCGAGGCAGGGCGCTGGAACCATCGCCCGCAAACGCCCATTGCACAGAACCCATTGTTCCTGTGGCCACCGCAACCGCGTGCGATTTTCAAATGGTATGCAGCGTTCTGGCTTGAAATCTCGACGACGACGTTTTGCTTTGCGCTGTCGCTGGTCGTCTACTTCGCGTTCCTCCCCTCACTGGCCGAGATGCAAAGCCTGTCGCCCGGTTGGATGATCCGCGTTTGGCTTTCCAACCTGATCCCGCAATGCATCGTCGCAGGCACACTGCATTACTGGCTGATCATGCGCAAAGGTCAGGGCGATGCGACCAAGTTCGATCCACGCGATCAGGTGCGCGACAACGGGTCGTTCACCTTTGGGAACCAAGTGCATGACAATATGTTCTGGCACATCGCCAGCGGCATCACCCTTTGGAGCATCGCCCAAATCCTTGTCTTCTGGGCGATGGCCAACGGCTATGCCCCCGCAATGCTGTTCCCCGATAACCCGGTCTGGTTTGTCGCTTTCTTCGTGCTGATCCCGATCTGGTCAAGCTTTCATTTCTACTGGATCCACCGGCTGCTGCACTGGCCGCCGCTTTATAAAATCGCCCACTCTCTGCACCATCGCAATGTGAACGTGGGGCCGTGGTCGGGTATCTCGATGCACCCGATTGAGCATCTGTTGTTCTACACGAACTTTGCGATCCACCTGATCCTACCCAGCCATCCACTGCATGTGTTGTTTCATGGCTACGTGCAGTCGACCCATCCAGTGTTCAGCCATTCCGGCTTTGAAAAGCTGGTAGTGAACGAAAACCCGCAGATGCGCATGGGCGTTTTCTTTCATCAGCTGCATCACCGCTATTTTGAATGCAACTATGGCACCGTTGAAATGCCTTGGGACCGCTGGTTTGGCAGCTATCACGACGGATCGGCCCAAGCGACGGATGACACCCGGACGCGCAAAAAGCAGATGTATACATGATTGATGATCTGACCAAATGGACAAGCACCCGGCGGTTGGGGCGCAGGCCGGGCTGATCACCCTGCCCTGCCACCTATCCAAAGGCCCTGCCCATGACCACCTATGGCATTACAGACGAACAACAGATGATTGCAGATACCGTCCGCAGCTTTGTTGAGAACGAAATCTACCCCCATGAAGAGCTTGTCGAACGCACCGGGGAAGTCCCGGCCGAAATCGCCACCGAGATCAAGCGCAAGACCATTGAGCTTGGGTTCTACGCCTGCAACTTTCCCGAAAGCGTCGGTTGCGCCGGGCTGAACCATGTCGAATTTGCGCTGGTCGAACGCGAGTTGGGGCGCGGGTCGATGGCCCTGAACCACTTCTTTGGACGCCCCCAGAACATCCTGATGGCCTGCGAGGGCGAGCAGATTGAACGCTATCTCATGCCTGCTGTGCGCGGGGAGCGGATGGATGCCTTGGCCATGACCGAACCCGGTGCCGGGTCCGATATTCGCGGGATGAAGTGCAGTGCCGCGCGCAATGGCGGTGATTGGGTTGTGAACGGGACCAAGCATTTTATTTCGGGTGCCGATCATGCGGATTTCATCATCGTTTTTATCGCAACAGGCGAGGATCAGACCCCGAAAGGCCCCAAGAAGCGCATCACCGCCTTCCTCGTGGATCGCGGCACGCCCGGCTTTACCATCCGCGATGGCTATAAGTCCGTCAGCCATCGCGGCTACAAAAACCTGATCCTTGAATTTGATGATTGCCGCCTGCCCGATGCCCAAGTGCTGGGCGAGGTCGACGGGGGCTTTGCGGTCATGAACACATGGCTTTACGCGACCCGGATTACGGTCGCGACCATGTCCGTGGGCCGCGCGCGCCGGGTGTTTGATTATGCGCTTGGGTACGCCGCCGAACGTGAACAATTCGGCCAGCCCATCGGTAAGTTTCAGGGTGTCAGCTTTCAACTGGCTGATATGATCACGGAGATTGATGCCGCTGATTTGCTGACTATTGCTGCCGCTGATCGGTTGGACAAAGGCCTGCCTGCCAATCGCGAGATTGCGTCGGCCAAGCTTTTTGCCTCTGAGATGCTGGGCCGCGTCACAGATGCCGCCATTCAAGTGCACGGCGGGATGGGGTTGATGGATGATTTTCCGCTGGAACGCTTCTGGCGCGATGCGCGGGTGGAACGGATCTGGGATGGTACGTCCGAAATTCAAAGGCACATCATCAGCCGTGAATTGCTGCGGGCGTTGGGCGCATGAGGTTGCGCTGCCCTGTGGTCATCGCCGTTGCTGGGGGGCCAGCCCCCCGTCTGCGACTCCCCCCGGAATATTTCAAAACCAGAGAGATCGAAACGGGTCCTTTGGCAGTCGTTGGACACCAACAGGACCCGTCTCTCTGGTTGCGGTCATCGGCGTCCCCGCCTGTACCGCCTCAAATGACTCTCCGATTCTGGTTAAGAGTTCATGAACTCTCTGGTTTTGAAATATCCCCGCCGGAGGCTCCGAAAGTTCATATAGATGAGCGGTTGTTTGCATGACGCGTGATCTGACCAGACTGTTCAACCCGCGTTCCCTGACTGTTATCGGCGGCGGAGCGTGGAACGAGGCCATTATTCAACAGGCACAGAAGTTTGGCTTTGAAGGTGACATTTGGCCCGTTCACCCATCGCGGGAGACGATTGAGGGGTTGCCTACATTCAAAGGCGTGCCTGACCTTCCCACGGCCCCGGACGCAACTTTTGTCGGGATCAATCGAGATGCCACCATCGGTGCCGTTGAACGGCTAAGGCGTGCAGGCGCAGGTGGGGCCGTATGTTTCGCCTCTGGCTTTACCGAAGCGATGGCAGAAGATGACACAGGCGCCGACGCGCAGGTGCGGCTTTTGCGCGCCGCCAAAGACATGCCTGTTCTTGGTCCGAATTGTTACGGCTTCATCAACGCCCTTGATCGCGCGATTATCTGGCCGGATCAGCATGGCATGACCCCGGTGGATAGCGGCGTTGCGATCCTGACCCAATCGTCCAACATCGCGATCAACCTTAGCTTTCAGAACCGCGCCCTGCCCATCGCGATGCTTGTGACCTGCGGGAATATGGCCCAAGTCAGTCAGCCTGATATCATGCGTGCGTTTCTGGATGATCCACGGATCACGGCCATTGGCTTGCATATTGAAGGGTTCACAGATCTGAAAGGCTGGGAAGACGTCGCAAACCTTGCCCACACCAAAGGAATTCCACTTGTCGCGCTTAAGGCCGGGCGGTCTGAGGCAGCACGTGTAGCGACCCAGTCGCATACAGCCTCCCTCGCCGGTGACGATACGGCGGCGACGGCCTTGCTGGCCGCACTTGGCATTGGGCGGGTGAACACCTTGCCTGAATTGCTGGAGGCCTTGAAGCTTGCCCATATGTGCGGACCTTTGAAGGCGGCGCGCGTGTCCTCGATCAGTTGTTCAGGGGGCGAGGCTTCACTGGCGGCGGATATCGGGCAAGCCCATGGGATCAGTTTTCCACCGCTAGAGCCAGACCAAACGACGCGACTGCGCGCTGTATTGGGCCCGAAAGTCGCCCTTGCCAATCCGCTGGATTACCACACCTACATCTGGCGTGATGCGGCTGCGATGACCGCGGCGTGGTCCGCGATGGCCATCAAAGACATCGACCTTGTGATGACCATCGTGGACATTCCCGATGCCGAGCGTAGCGATCCTGCCGACTGGGACTGCGCAATTCATGCAGCCATCGCGACCAAAGCGCAGACCGGGGCGAATGTGGCTTTTGTCGCCACATTGCCCGAAGGTCTTGCGCCTGCACCGGCCTCCCATCTGATGGCCCACGGCGTTGTCCCTATGCACGGGCTGTCCGAGACTTTCGCAGCCATCACAGCACTCACAAAGCGTCTGCCCAAAACCGGGCTTTGCGCCCCGGCGATTTATCCAACGCAGCTGATCAGCCCAGAGGATGAAACCAAGACAGCACTTGGGGCCTATCACGTCACATTGCCCAAGGTGGTGGGGCAATCGGGGAACTGGACGGACCTTGCCTACCCGGTCGCAGTCAAAGCCACGGGGCTTGCACATAAGACCGAACAGAACGGGGTGATCCTTGGGATCACGTCGCCCGACGCCGTACCCGATGCCATCGCGCAACTTCCCAAAGGCACGCGTGCCTATGTTGAGGAAATGGTGCAAAATGGGGTTGCCGAACTGCTGGTCGCCTTCACCAATGATCCGGCGCACGGCATTATGCTGACCCTTGGGGCTGGCGGAATAGAAACCGAACTTTGGCAGGACACGACCCACCTGATGCTGCCTGTGACAAAGGCTGAAATTGATACAGCACTTCGCAAGCTACGCATCGCCCCGCTTTTAAGCGGCTACCGGGGTAAGCCCGCGGCAAACCGCACTGCGATCCTGCAAACCATCATCGCCCTGCAAGACTTCATTCTTGACCACGCCGACGGCTTTGTCGAACTTGAAGTGAACCCATTGATCTGCACCCCGACCCAAGCCGTCATCGTTGACGCGCTTTGGGTCCAAAGCGTGCCGGAGACTGACACATGAGCAACCCCATCAAAACCAACCGCACTGGCGCGATTCTAGAAATCACCCTGGACCGGCCCAAAGCCAACGCGATTGACTTGGCAACATCACGGATCATGGGCGAGGTTTTCGCCGACTTCCGCGATGACCCGGACCTGCGGGTCGCGATCATCACTGGGGCGGGCGAAAAGTTCTTTTGTCCCGGTTGGGATCTGAAGGCCGCCAATGACGGAGATGCTGTGGACGGGGATTACGGCGTTGGTGGATTTGGCGGCTTGCAAGAACTGCGCGGTATGAACAAACCCGTCATCGCCGCCGTGAACGGGATCTGCTGCGGCGGTGGGCTTGAACTGGCACTGTCGGCGGATATCATTCTGGCTGCTGATCATGCCACTTTCGCGTTGCCCGAAATCCGATCCGGCACTGTGGCGGATGCAGCTAGCGTAAAACTCCCCAAGCGTATCCCCTACCACATCGCGATGGAACTGCTTCTCACCGGGCGTTGGTTTGACGCGGCAGAGGCACACCAATGGGGGATCGTGAACCATATCCACACCGGGCAAGACCTGATGGCAGAGGCCCATAAAATGGCCGCGCTCATCGCCTCTGGCCCGCCGCTTGTCTATGCTGCGATCAAAGAAATCGTGCGCGACGCCGAAGACAGCAAGTTCCAAGACGCGATGAATCGGATCACGAGGCGGCAATTGGCCAGCGTCGACACACTTTATGCCAGCGAAGACCAAAAAGAAGGGGCGAAAGCCTTCGCCGAAAAACGGGACCCCATCTGGAAAGGCCGCTAACAATAAGGGCCAAACCTCATCGCTCTTTGGTTTGGAAATATCCCGGGGGAGTCCGCAGGACGGGGGCAGCGCCCCCAAAGGGGTGGGCGGGCGGGGCCCGCACACCGAAGCCCAAAAACACCACCTTGCGAACAAAGCATAACCCATGCCACCAAGCCCCATGGAAAACACACTTCTCTCATTCGGCCACGGCTATTCAGCGCAAGCGTTGGCCAAATTGCTCCTCCCGCAGGGCTGGCGCATCATCGGCACAACCCGCAACGAACACAAACTTGGCCACATGATGAACAGCGGCATCGAACCCCGGCTTTGGCCCGGGGCCGATATGACGCCTGCGCTCAACACCGCAACCCACCTTCTGATCTCTGCCGCGCCTAGCGAGGACGGGGACCCTGTGCTGAACGCTCTGAAGGACGAAATCACTGCACGCGCAGATCAATTTCAGTGGGTTGGCTACCTGTCCACCACAGGTGTCTACGGAGACCACGACGGAGATTGGGTCGATGAAAATACAGCCCTCACCCCCGCCACCAAACGGGGTATTGCGCGGGTCAAGGCAGAGGCGGAATGGGCCGCCATCGACAGCCTGCCGCTGCATATCTTTCGCCTTGCGGGGATTTACGGACCGGAGCGCGGACCCTTCGCAAAGGTGCGCAATGGCACCGCCCGCCGGATCATCAAGAAAGGGCAGGTTTTTAGCCGGACCCATGTGGCCGATATCGCGCAGGTGCTTGCCGCCTCGATCAAGGCCCCCAACCCCGGCGCGGCCTATAACGTCTGCGACAATGATCCGGCCCCGCCCGAAGACGTGATCGCCTATGCCGCAGAACTGCTTGGACTGCCGATCCCCGAAGCAATCGCATTTGAGCAGGCCGACATGACGCCCATGGCGCGCAGCTTTTATGCAGAAAGCAAGAAGGTGCGTAACGACCGGATCAAGGACGAATTGGGTGTGAAACTGCTTTACCCTGACTACAAGGCGGGGCTTCAGGCTTTGCTGACAGCCGAGTTGGGATAGTCAGGCTGCGCCTGATTTCAACCTCTCCTCAATCAATGCACGCTAAGGGACTTGTGTTCCAGCCCGCCCGGCACATATCAGAGACGGAATTGATCAAGAGGGTCCCATGCGTGCCAGCGTCAAAAATTTCATTGAATCCGCATGGGTGCGCAACTTTATCCTTGGGGTGATCATCTTCAATGCAATCATTCTGGGGATGGAAACATCCAAACCCATCATGGATGCGGCGGGGCCATTGATCATATTCCTCGACAGGCTTTGCCTTGCGATCTTTGTCATCGAACTGGTCGCAAAATTCTTTGCCTACCGGTTCGCCTTTTTCCGCAATGGCTGGAACATCTTTGATTTCATCATCGTCGGTATCTCCCTTGCCCCCGGCTCTGGCGGGCTATCGGTGCTGCGGGCTTTGCGTATCTTGCGCCTATTGCGCGTCATTTCGGTCGCGCCATCGCTGCGCCGCGTGGTCGAAGGTTTTGTAACCGCCCTGCCCGGCATGGGTTCGGTTTTCGTATTGATGGGGATGATGTTCTATATCGGGGCGGTGATGGCGACGAAACTGTTTGGTGAAAGTTTCCCCGAATGGTTCGGCACCCTTGGAAAATCCGGCTATTCCCTGTTCCAGATCATGACCTTGGAAAGCTGGTCCATGGGCATCGTGCGCCCGGTGATGGAGGTCTACCCCTACG
>CAYPVL010000096.1:0-11141 GCA_964414165.1 uncultured Cognatiyoonia sp. | reverse complement strand
CAGTAGCGCCCGGCAAGTGAAAGATACGTTGTCAGGGCCGCACCCTTGTTGCCGCGTTCTTCTTTGACGACCTGCACCAGAAGGATCTGGCGGACTTTGACGACTTCCTGAATTTTGTAGCGCTTGGGGCGCGGTTTGCGCACGGGGCGCACATCTTCTGCGTCGTCTTCTTTGACCTTCTCGATGCGGTCATCCTTTTCAGCCGCGTCATCCTTGGCATCATAAGGTTCGTCGTCATCATCGCTGTCATCGACGATGGGTTCCGCGCCTGCGTCCCCATCAGCAAGGTCGATGGTTTCCATCCCCTTGATATCGCCCGAAGTTTCTTCCTCGGAGGTTTCAACAGGGGCGTCCTCGGACACGTCAGCCGTGGCAACCGCATCCGACGCCGTGCTTTCGGCCTCTGCGGCTTTGGCACGGCCGCGGCGACGGCGCTTGGGCTTTGGGTCTTCGGCTTCGTCTTCTTCGGCCTTGAGGCTTTCGGCATAGGCCTTTTCTTCCGCGATCAGTTTTTCGCGGTCGGCCACAGGAATTTGGTAATAGTCAGGATGAATTTCCGAGAACGCAAGGAACCCGTGACGATTCCCGCCGTAGTCCACAAACGCCGCCTGCAGCGACGGTTCGACCCGTGTCACCTTGGCAAGATAGATGTTCCCAGCAAGCTGACGCTTGAACTGGCTTTCGAAATCAAATTCCTCGACTTTGTTTCCGTCTACCACAACGACGCGGGTTTCTTCCGCGTGCGTTGCGTCGATAAGCATTTTCTTTGGCATTTTTTCCGTTCGCATCACAGCACGGGGGCGCCCCAGGGGGCGCTGTTGCCGTCTGTTGATGTCTGATGTTGGCGATTGGCACACACGCCATGAGCCTGCCCAGTGGGGCGGTCATCATCGGCCTGGTATCTTGCGTGCCTTGCATCGCGTTTCTTTCCTGATGCCACAAAGCTGCGGCACCTGTTCATGGCCCGGTGCGCCACAAACACGGCGCGCCAAGGGCGTTCTTCTGATGGTCGTGACCATCAAATCAGCTATTTCGGCTGTCTCTGACACCGGGGCTTGCCCGCAGTTGCCGAAAATAGAGAATCCTACCGGGTTTACAGCGATCCTTCTCGCGGCCCGCCCGTATGTCCTACATAAGGGAGGTCTATGTCATTTTACAATCGGAAAGTGCGGATTGTGCTGTCGGATGATCCGATTGCGGTTGGATTGGTTGCAGAGTGCGGACCCTCCGGGGGGGGATATTTGAAAACCAAAGAGATGTTTTGCGCATTCACGGGATGATGGGGCTGCGCGAAATTGCTGAGCGGGGATGGTGCCCCGTCAGTGATTGTCGTTTTTATGGATGTTGTGAATTCAAGAGGGATCCCATACCTCGTAAAGGTATAGCTCACGCCGCCGCCCACAGTGGGCGGTCCGATGGCACGACCGTGCGGATGGTGTTTGGGCGTCCGGCTGATAGGTCGCCGTGTTTGCGTTCTTGAACCCAAGCGGCAGGGTTTGCACCCATCCGCCCGGTGTTCCCCGGGGAGTGGGTGGGGGTATGCCGCGCGCGGGGTTAATGTGGGGTTGGGGCTGCGTGACGGTGGGTCGATTGCCCACCCTACCCGTCCAGATAGTCTGAGCGTTGCAACCCGTATTTCGCCATCTTTTCATTCAGCGTCCGGCGTGGCAGTTGCAGCTCTTCCATCACATTTACGATGGACCCTTTATGCCGCCGCATGGTGTTGTCGATCAGCATCCTCTCAAACGCTTCGACGAATTCTTTCAGTGGCTTGCCTTCGGTTGTCATCGCGGGCTTGCTATCATCAGTGTCGGCCATCAGCAGCGAGGCGATAGACCCTGTGCCGCGCCGGTTTTGCAGCACCGCCCGTTCGGCCACGTTGATCAGTTGGCGCACGTTTCCGGGCCATGGTGCCTGCAACAGCTGTGCGGCTTCTTGTGCTGACACTTCCGGGGATTCGCAGCCGTATTCATCGGCGAATTGTTCGGACATCCTTGTGAAAAGCGACAGAATATCCTCGCCTCGCTGGCGCAGCGGAGGCACAACGATCTTTAATGCGGCAAGGCGGTAGAATAAATCGGGGCGCAGCACGCTTTCGCAGGTTTTGTCCTGCTCTTGCAGGTTACAGATCGCGACGATCCGCGTTTCAGCCGGGCTGCCTTGATCGTTAATCGCTGTTAGCAGTTTGGCTTGTAGTTTGTCTGATAAGGCTTCGATATCTTCGAGCACAAGCGTGCCGCCGCGTGCCTCTTCGATGGCCGGAATGGGCTCGCCTTCGTTGGCGGGACCAAACAGGCGCCGACCGAGTGTTTCTTCATCAAAGGCCGAGCAGCTGATCAGTGTAAAGGTCTTGGTGGCCCGCGCCCCAACCGCGTGAAGTGCGTGGGCGACAAGGGTTTTACCGGTGCCGGTTTCGCCTTCGATCAAGACGTGACCGTCGGCTTGGCCAAGATCAAGGATATCTTCCTTAAGCCGCTCCATCGGTGGCGACTGCCCGATCAGTTTCTTGATCAGGGCCGATCCGTCGGACAGTTCGCGGCGCAAAGCCCGGTTATCAAGCGTGAGGCGCCGCGCGGTTGTGGCCCGCTTGGCCAGTTCCGTCATCTTGTCGGGATTGAATGGTTTTTCAAGGAAATCAAATGCGCCCATGCGCATCGCTTCGACCGCCATGGGCACATCGCCGTGGCCTGTGATCATGATCACGGGCAACGCGCTGTCGACGCCTTTGATTTTCTTCAGGAACTGCATCCCGTCCATGCCGGGCATCTTGATGTCCGAGACGACAATGCCCTGATAATCATTGCCCACCCCGCGCAGCGCGTCTTCGGCGCTGGCATAGGTTTCGGTGTCAAACCCGGACAGGGCCAGCCACTGGCTGATTGATTGCCGCATGTCTTTTTCATCATCCACAATCGCAATCTTCATCGCCTTCGTCATGGGTCTTCTCCTATTCCGCCGCTTTGAGGTCGGATGCGATGTTGGGCAATCGTACCTCAAATACCGCACCGCCGTTGACCCCGTTCCGGGCCGTCAGTCTTCCCCCTAAGTCGTTCACAATCCCAGAGGAGATGGCAAGCCCCAAGCCAACCCCGTCGCCGGGCTGCTTTGTGGTGTAAAATGGCTCAAACAGGGCGTCCAAATCTTCGATCCCTTCACCGTTGTCGCGCACCGTCAGAATGACCGTATCACCGACAGCAACAAGTACATCCACACTTGGATTGGGGACCGTTTTGGTGGCATCCAGCGCATTGCGCAGCAGGTTGATAATCACCTGTTCAAGGCGCAGCCGGTCGCCCAAAATCATCGCCGGTTCCGCGGGCAAAGTGCGCGTAATCGCGACCTGCCGGGTCTTCAGTTGCGGCTCCATCATGGAGAGGGCCGCAGACACCGCATCCCTTGTATCTACAGGCTCAAACGCCTCTGACCCTTTGCGCGCATATGACTTTAGCTGCCGCGTAATTGCGCCCATCCGGTCGATCAGATCATCGATGCGCTGGAAGGATGACAGCGCCTCATCGCCGCGCTTGCGGGTCAGCAAAAGCCGCGCACCTGCAAGGTAGGTTTTCATCGCAGCAAGCGGTTGGTTCAACTCATGGCTAACCGCCGCCGACATCTCGCCCAGGGCGGCCAATTTTGAGGATTGCGCAAGGGTCTGTTCGGCCACTTCCAGCGTCCGTTCGACCTTTTCGCGTTCGGCAACTTCCCGCTGCAAACGCTGGTTCAATGCGCGAAGTTCCGCAGATTCCTGCTGGAAGTACATGATGCGCAGCGCCGAGTTCCGCGAGGACACCCAGAACAGCCCTGCAAGCAGCAGCGCAAAGCCCATCACTTCGAGGGCCAGAATGGTGTTCACACGCTCGCGTACCGATGCATATGTGGTGTAGCTGACGATGCGCCAGCCACGCCAACGCACCAGATCTTCGCGGCGCAGCACAGCTTCGCCCTGCAGGTAGGTATCGGGCGGCAGTGTCGTCCAGTCCTGTGCGGATTGCAGCGCCCGTGCGATCGCGCTTGGGACAGAGGTTTGGGTCAATGCCTCGCCCTCTTGCAGGCCGCGCCATTGGGGTTCGGTTGATAGGATGATCTGGCCTTCGCTGTCCGTCACAAGGGTCGCGTGGGTAACCCCTGCCCAGCTGCGTTCCAGCTTTCCCAGATCGACCTGCACGACGATCACACCAAGCGTGGTGCCCACATCTTCGATCTGCCGCGAAAAGCTGAACAAAAAGCCCCCGCCCTCGGCCTGTGGGGTCACGTTGAACCCCGTGCCGGGATTGCGTAGCGCGTCGACAAAGTAAGGCGCCCCCCGGTGGTTTGCACCCAACCGGTTCCGATCCGTGGCCGCCACTGCCCGCCCTTCTGTGTCGAGTAACAACAATGAAGCCGCGCCGATTTCATCAACGAATGACAACAGTCGCGCCGTGGACAGCGTATAATCTTTTGAGCGCAGGGCAGTGATCAATTCCGGATCACGGGCCAACAACTGGGGCACAATCGAATTGCGCTGCATTTCGCTGTTCAGCGAACTTGAAAACAGCGCAAGCCGCATGTCCGCACGGTTTCGCGTGGATTCGGTGAAACGCTCGGTCAGCAGATTATTGGTGATATAGACAACCAACACCCCAATCGCACAAACCGTGATCACAGCAAGCCGCAAACGCCAGCGGCGCGGGCGCTTTGGGGGAATATCAGAGGCTTGATCAGTCATTGTCGCAGGATAGTTGAGCCAACGGCCCCTCACAAGCGCTGTCCATCAGGCGTTTGCAAGCTGCCCAATCAATCCGCGGAAAAGCGCTTGCCCGTCTGTGCCGCCGTGCCCTGTATCCACCGCCCGTTCGGGGTGCGGCATCATCCCAAGAACCCGGCGATTTTCGGACAGGACACCTGCAATATTTTCAACCGACCCGTTTGGGTTGTCATCATAGGTAAAGGCAATGCGGCTTTCGGATTGCAGCAGGTTCAGCGTGTCAGGATCGACCGTGTAGTTCCCGTCGTGATGGGCCACTGGGAAATGAACTGTATCGCCAGCGTTATAGCCCTCGGTGAAGGCTGAAAGCGAAGTTTTGACCTTCAAGGCGCTGGATTTACAGACAAATTTCAGATTGGCATTGCGCATCAGCGCGCCGGGCAAAAGCCCGGTTTCGGTCAGAACCTGAAAGCCATTGCAGACCCCAAGCGCGTAGCCGCCCTTGTTCACATGGGCCGCAAGCGCGTTGCAGATCGGACTTTGCGCAGCAATCGCCCCGCAGCGCAAATAATCCCCGAACGAGAACCCGCCCGGCACCGCGACCAGATCAACATCCGGCAGCTCTGCGTCCTTGTGCCAAGCCATGTGCACATCGGCCCCAGCGGCCTTTAATGCCACAGCCATGTCCCGATCACAGTTTGAACCGGGAAAGACGATCACTGCGGCCTTCATAGCATTTCGACCCGGTAGCTTTCGATCACCGTATTGGCGAGCAGCTTTTCACACATCTGCGTAATCGTTGCCTCATCCGTGCCATCGGCCAGATCAAGTTCGATCACCTTGCCTTGGCGCACGCCTTCAACGCCCGCAAACCCCATAGAGCCCAGCGAATGCTTGATCGCCTCGCCCTGTGGATCAAGAACGCCCTCTTTGAGCATGACATGAACTTTGGCTTTCATTGCATTGATCCTGCTTAATTAATCAGTGTTGGCTTGTGCGCATGCGTCACATTGCTGGGCAGCACGCCCAAACGCTTGGCCACTTCGGTATAGGCATCTGCCAGCGATCCAAGGTCTTCGCGGAACACGTCTTTGTCCAGCTTCTGCCCGGTCTCGATATCCCAGAGGCGGCAGCTGTCGGGGCTGATTTCATCCGCGATCACAAGGCGCATAAAGTCATTGTCCCAAAGCCGCCCAATCTCGATCTTGAAATCGACCAGCTTGATCCCGACCCCGTACATCACACCCGACATATAATCGTTCACCCGCAAGGCCATCGACACCATATCATCCAGATCCTGCTGCGAGGCCCAGCCAAAGGCCGCGATATATTCTTCGGGCACTAGCGGATCGCCAAGGGAATCATCCTTGTAGGAAAATTCCACAATCGGGCGCGGCAGTTGCGTGCCCTCATCCAGCCCCAACCGCTTGGCCATGGTCCCGGCGGCAAAGTTGCGCACGATCACTTCGAGTGGGATGATTTCCACCTGCCGGATCAATTGCTCGCGCATGTTGAGCCGTTTGATAAAATGCGTCGGAATGCCGATCTGGGTCAGCCCGGTCATGAAGAATTCCGACAGGCGGTTGTTCAACACGCCTTTGCCTTCGATCACGTCCTTTTTCTGGGCGTTGAAGGCTGTGGCATCATCCTTGAAATATTGCACAAATGTGCCGGGCTCTGGCCCCTCATAAAGGATTTTCGCCTTGCCTTCATAAATCATCTTACGACGTGCCATATGGGGTGTCCCGCCTCGTTCTGCGCCCCCCACCGGGGCGCGTTGATGCCTCTTAATCTAACCCCCTCTTGCGGGCAAGGACTTGGATGGTCATATCATAAGGAACTGACCCGGTAGCCCAAAGGATTGCACAGATGTCGAGCATGAAAGACCGCGAAAACGCGTTTGAGAACAAATACGCCCATGATGCAGAGATGCAGTTCAAGGCCGAAGCCCGCCGCAACAAGCTGCTGGGTCTTTGGGCCGCAGGCCTGATGGGCCACGCCGACCCTGAAGCTTATGCCAAGGACGTCATCGCCTCTGACTTTGAGGAAGCCGGAGATGAAGACGTTTATCGCAAGCTGTCCGGCGATCTGGGCAACACCGCAGATGAGGCCACGATCCGCGCCAAAATGGCGGAACTGATGTCCGAGGCGAAGGCCCAACTGGCCGACGAAGCCTAAAAACCGCATCAAATCAGATCCAAAAAACCACAGCGTCGCCCCAAATGGCGGCGCTGTTTTGTCTGCGCCTTAACGCGGCGTTCACACTGCCCCCCTAGCCCTAAGACTGACCCAAGTCCGAGGCTTTGATGTTCAGCACCCCCCTGCCTACCGCCAAAAAACGCAGGCAAGCCAAGCTTGGGCTTGTGATCATCGTCACCGCTTTGGGGCTTTTCGCGCTTTGGCAAAACCTGCGCGAGGTCACGTTTAGCGCGGTAATGGCGGGCTTTGCCCAAATCAGCGTCTGGCAATGGATCGCTGCTGGTTTGGCCAGTTTGCTAAGTTTCGCAGCCCTTGGGCGTTATGACGATCTTTGGCATCGCGCCTTGAAAACCGGAGTTGCCCCGCAAACCGCCCGGCGCACCGGCATGATGGCCATTGCGATTGGGCAAACCCTTGGGATGGCATCATGCGTGGCAGGCCTTGTGCGCTGGCATCGTCTGCCTGATCTGCGCACTGGCGTGATTGTCCAGCTTTCCGCGGCGGTAAGCCTGTCTTTCATGATCTGTTGGGGCATCATCGCGCTTCCGGCACTTTGGTGGCTGAGCGGTGCCGCCCTTCCGCCGCTTTGGTTCATCGCACTGATCTTGGGCCCCATGATCTGGGCCGGCCGGCGCATCTGTTGCAGGCACGGCATTGCCCCCGGCATGGCCCTGCTTCTGCTTGGCTGGACCTGCCTTGATCTTACTGCTGCGGCCCTTGTTCTTTACATCGCCCTGCCAGGCAGCGTGCCCGTGTTCACGCTGATCGCAGCAGTGATCATTGCCATGGGTGCCGGGCTGATCAGCAATACCCCCGGCGGTGTTGGCACCTTCGATCTGGCGCTTATCGCCCTGCTTCCCAACGTCGCCCCTGAGGCATTGATCACCGCCCTGCTTGCCTATCGTTTGGTCTATATGCTGGTCCCCTTCACCCTTGCCGCCGCACTTTTGGTGCATCCGGTTTTGCAACGCAAATCGATGCCCCCGGATGCCCCTGCAAGCTGGGGGCTTGGTGCGCAAAGCGGGGCTGTCTTGGGGCAATCCACTTGGGCTGCGTTCATGGGGCACACCGCCCTTGGCCCTATTGCCATCGGCGCGCCGCATGGGCCGATGGATGCGTGGGCCAAGACCTTGCCTGCGGTTTATAAATGCGACCAGCGCAGCGCGCAGCGCTTGCGTCAAAGGGGCTGGGCCGTTGCGCGCATCGCGGTTGAGGCCCGCCTCAATCCGCAGCGCTTTTGCCTGTCAGGGCGCAAATTTCAATCCTTGCGGCGCAAGCTGCGCAAAGCCCAAAGCGCGCGGGTGACCATTCGCGCAGGCCACCCCCGCATGGATGAGGCCGCAGTGGTCGCCAAAAGCTGGGCCAAAGCCCATGGCGGCGAACTTGGCTTTTCCATGGGACGCTTTGCGCCTGCCCTGATCGCCAAGCAGCGCACATTTCTTATTCTGCAAGATCACACCCTGAAAGGGTTCATCACCTTCCACCAAAGCCCCACCGGCTGGGCGCTTGACCTGATCCGCTACACCCCCGATCTGCCCGATGGCGCAATGCAGGCGGCGATGGTCACAGCCCTTGAGGCCGCAAAGGACGCAGGCGTTACAAGCCTTTGCCTTGGCGCAGTCCCAAGCTTTGATCAACGCTTTGCACGGTTGAACCGAAAACGCGCAGGGCTTGCGCAATTCAAACGCAGTTTCGCGCCCACATGGCACCCGGTTTATCACGCCGCGCGCACGCCATTTTGGTTCGCCCTCAGCGCCGCTGCCGTCACGTTCGCCATCCAGCGCCCTTTTGCGAATTTGCGCTATCAACCTGCAATCATAAACTTCATGCAGGCTTTTCATTTGCCCAAATCGCGCGCGCGTGGCATCGCCGGACCTATCACAACAGAACCGGACCCCAATGATGAATGCGCTGACACATCTGCTGAAATCCCGCGATTGGCTCTTGGCTGACGGCGCAACGGGAACGAACCTGTTCAACATGGGGCTGATGTCGGGGGATGCGCCAGAGTTCTGGAACGTCGACCATCCCGACCGGATCAAAACGCTTTACAAAGGTGCGGTGGATGCGGGCAGCGATCTGTTCCTGACCAATACATTTGGCGGCAACGCCTCGCGGTTGAAACTGCACGACGGGCAAGACAAGGTCTTTGCCCTAAACAAAGCCGGTGCCGAAATTGGGCGCGAGGTTGCCGATAAATCAGGTCGCCCTGTGATCGTCGCAGGCTCGGTCGGCCCTACGGGCGAGATTATGTCGCCCATGGGCACGCTGACCCACGAAAGTGCTGTCGAAATGTTCCACGAACAGGCCGAAGGGCTTAAGGCCGGCGGTGCAGACGTGCTTTGGGTCGAAACCATCAGCGCGATGGAAGAGTTCGCCGCCGCCTCTGAGGCTTTCGCGCTGGCCGATATGCCTTGGTGTGGCACCATGAGCTTTGACACAGCCGGGCGCACCATGATGGGCATCACCTCGCGCGAGATGACGCGCAAAGTCGCCAAACTTGCCAATCCGCCGTTGGCCTTCGGGGCCAACTGCGGCACCGGGGCGTCCGACCTGTTGCGCACCGTGCAAGGGTTTGTGGACGCTGACGCTGCGATCCCCCTGATCGCCAAAGGCAACGCCGGTATCCCGAAATACCACGATGGGCACATCCATTACGATGGCACGCCCGACCTGATGGCCAACTACGCCGTGCTTGCCCGCGACAGCGGTGCGCGCATCATCGGTGGCTGCTGCGGCACCATGCCCGAACACCTTGAAAAGATGCGCCGCGCCCTTGAGACGCGCCCTAAGGGTCCGCGCCCCTCGCTTGACCAGATCACCGACGCCCTTGGCGCTTTCTCATCAGCCTCGGACGGGACAGATGGCGCAGGCCCCCAACGGGCTGCGCGCCGGGGACGGCGCCGCGCTTAAGGTTCAGCACCAGCCCCAATCTCTTTGGTTTTCAAACATCCCCGCCGGAGGCACCGCACTTTCCACCCCATACCAAACACCAGCTTTAGCCCGCAGGGTGGATCCCGATCCACCACCCCTTCAAAACAGCGACAACTGATCCCCCACCTTCTCAGGCACCGCGAATAAATCCGTCCGCAACGACGGCAACCGCCGATCCAACCCCAACCGACGACAGGTAAGTTTGACCCTTTGCTGCATCAACTCTGCCCATTTTCCCTGCCCGGTCATCCGCTTGCCAAAGGCAGGATCGTAATCCGCACCCCCGTGCAATTCGCGCACGCGGGCCATGACGCGGGCGGCACGGTCGGGGTAATGCGCGGCGATCCAGTCGCGAAACAGCCCCGATACCTCTTGCGGCAGGCGCAACACGATGGACGAAGCCGCCACTGCGCCCGCATCTGCACAGGCCTCCAAGATCGCCTCCAACTCATGATCTGTCAGCGCGGGCACGACGGGCGACACCATCGCGCGCACCGGAATCCCCGCATCCGACAACTGCTTGATCACGCGCAGGCGGGCCGCAGGTGCGGGGCAGCGTGGCTCCATCAAGCGGGATGTCTTGGGATCAAGCGTCGTCACCGAAATCCCGACGCGCAGCAGGCCCTTGGCGGCCATAGGGGCCAAAATATCAATGTCACGGGCGATCAACGTCCCCTTTGTCACAATGGCAACGGGATGATTGTGTGCCGCCAGCACCTGAAGCAGCGCGCGCATGATCCCGCGATCCCGTTCAATCGGTTGGTAGGGGTCGGTATTCGTACCAATCGCGATGGTCTTCGGAACATAGGACTTCGCCGCCAACTCGCGCGCCAACACCTCGGGTGCATCAGGCCGGGCGATCAGTTGCGTTTCAAAATCCAAGCCCGGCGACAGGCCCAGATAGGCATGGCTTGGCCGCGCAAAGCAGTAGATGCACCCATGTTCACAGCCCCGGTAGGGATTGATCGAACGATCAAAGGACAAATCGGGCGATGTATTGCGGCTGATGACCTTGCGCGGCACCTCATCAGACACAGAGGTGCGCAGAACGGGCAACGGATCATCCATCCCCCACCCATCGTCCACCGCCTCAGACACCACGCGGTTATAGCGCACCGCCGGGTTCGACCCCGCCGCACGACCGGGCGTTTGATGTGATGGGCGCAACGGATTATCCATAAACAACATATAGAACATAAATAGAACATCCGCAATCACAGGTCGGTGGCGAAACGATGAATGTCGTAAATCGTCGCGTGACGCGAAGCAGAACAGCGCACTAATATCAAACAGGCGCGCACGAAGGAGCCATCCCATGTCTGAT
>CAYPVL010000095.1:0-11356 GCA_964414165.1 uncultured Cognatiyoonia sp. | reverse complement strand
CGAGCGGGCCGAGCTCGAAACCGTAGGCGATGAGGCCGAAGAGGAAAACCTCAGCCGCATGAACATTAAGGACCTCAACGCTCACCTCGAGCAAATGCTCGACGAGGAAAACTACGAGGAGGCCGCCCGCATCCGCGATGAGGTCAAGCGGCTGGAAGCGGTGG
Source organism: uncultured Cognatiyoonia sp. (assembly GCA_964414165.1). Taxonomy (GTDB): domain Bacteria; phylum Pseudomonadota; class Alphaproteobacteria; order Rhodobacterales; family Rhodobacteraceae; genus Cognatiyoonia. Next base: position 11,192 of record CAYPVL010000095.1, on the reverse strand, counting down.
AATTGACCATCGCCGATGATCCGCTCGCGCGGCAGTATCAGGTGGATAAGGCCGTGGCCGAGACGAAAGCCGCATCCGGGCGCAGCACCATGGGGCGCGGCGGCATGCGTGGCGGGGTGAAGCGGCGGGGGAAGCGGTAGGGTGGGCAATCTGCCCACGCGATTTCTCAGCTAAGTTCGCGTATTGAAAGACGAATACGGCCAATCCCGCGCATCTGCGACAAACCCGTGTTTCACCGGATTTTCCTGACAATAGGTCATCAGTGCCGCAAACTCGTCCTCATCCCGGATCATATGCTCCCAGAACCGACGCTGCCAAATACCGCGCTCCCGCTTTCTTTGTTTGCTGAAAGAGGTGCGTGGTTGAGTGGGTACAGCATGGCTGAACCGGGCTTTGAATTTGCGCCAACGGGACGAATAATCGTGATCGCCCTGCGGCAAAGTCCAGATGGCGTGGATATGGTCTGGCAGAACCACGAATGCGTCCACCTGTAATGGGCTTTCCAGCATCATTTTGCGATACGCTTCGCGCAGAATACCAACATTCTGAACCAAAAGCTGACTGTGTCTTTGCGCGAGATTGACGGTGAAGAAATAGGTTGCGCCGTTGACGCGGTATCGACGGTATTGGGACATGACGTCGGTTTAGGGTGTTTTGGTTAAGGACAGGTTATGTGGGCAGATTGCCCACCCTACGGGTTGTGCTATGTCTGAGGGGTGCGCATTCTTATCCCTCTGTTCCTCATCGCGGCGCCACCGGTCGCAACATCATGACCAAGCGCGATCCGATCAACCCCACCGATGCGGATGCCCGCGCCTTGGCGCGTGGCCTTTTGCGCGATGCCCGCTTTGGTGCGCTTGCTGTGATCCAACCTGAGACCCAAACCCCTTATGTTGCGCGGATTGGAATGATTGGCCAAGGTGGGACACCTCTGATTCTGATCTCAACTCTGTCGCTGCACACCAAAGCTTTGCAGGCCAACCCCGCCTGTTCGCTTCTGATCGGAGAGCCGGGTGATAAGGGCGATCCCCTCACCCATCCGCGTATGACGTTGATGTGCAAGGCCGCGCCTGCGGATAAGGGACCGTTAAGAGAAGCCTGGCTTGCGGCAATCCCAAAAGCCAAGCTTTACTATGATTTCACCGACTTCATCATGTTCCGCCTCACCCCAGATGTGATCCACCTCAACGGTGGGTTCGGCAAGGCCTACACCTTGACGACTGCAGATCTCGTCTAGGAAATCAAAAATCTCGCCCTGCTTGCGACGCTTTTGATTCCGATCATTATAAGGTGCATCCCACGCAGAAGATGGAGCATTGCATGGGGTCGTTTTCTGGTCCGTTTGCTTGATCACAAGATGGGGCGTGCCGCGCAGAACGCAACGATGCCTTTAAAGATCAGGCAGCATCACATTGCCTTCTTTCCATGTGCCCTTCACCAAACAACCCTTCTTCTTCACATGCGGGAACTGTGTGGCCCAGTCACGATAACGGTCGTTGGTCACGATGCGCAGATTGTGTTCAGTCGCGAAGTCCAAGATGACTTCGTCAGCCACAATCCCTTTGTTCACAACAAGGATTTGGCGGTCAGGAAGCCCTGTAATTGCCGCCAATTCCATTTCGTTCATAAAGCGGTTTCCAAGGCGATAGCCCACGCTTGCGTCAAAAATCGCAATGGGGGCGAAATCTTTCTTGCGGAGCGCTGCCAGCACACGGGCGAGAACCATCTGTGATGGCTCTCCCCCCCAGTACATGACGTTGGATCCATCCACGACGATGGCGTTCTTTGGCAACCCATCGACTGTAGGGCGCGGCGCGGCCACCCGTTTGGGTTTGGGCCAAAAGAAATAGAAAACGACGGCGACGGCACATAGCCACGCCAAAAGTTCAAGTGATGTCATGGGGACCCGTGAACCACGCACACGCTAAACGTGCAAGAAAAAATGCCCCAGCGAACCGGGGCATTTCAGCGCTATGGTCGCATTGGCTTTAGCCTTTGCCCTTCCAAGGCACGAGCCACTTTTCAAGGCCCCGGATCAGCATATCAATCCCGAACCCGATGATCCCGATCAGGATAATCCCAAGCAGAACGATATCGGTCTGCTGGAACTTTGAGGCGACCATGATGGTCATCCCGGCACCCTTTTCAGCAGCCACAAGTTCGGCGGCCACAACCGTCCCCCAGCACACCCCCATCGCGACCCGTGCGCCGGTGAACACTTCGGGAAGCGAATTGGGGATGATCACGTGGCGCATGATCTGCCACTTGGACGCCCCAAGCGAATAGGCCGCATGAACCTTGGAAATGCGCACGCCCGACACGCCAGAGCGCGCCGCAATCGCCATGATCCACAAGGCCGCAAGGAACAACAGGATGATCTTGCCCACCTCACCAATGCCGAACCAGATGATCACCAGCGGGATCAGGGCCAGGGGCGGCACCGGGCGCATGAATTCCACGATGGGATCAAACCAGCCGCGGAACCAGTTGGACAGACCCATCGCATAGCCCAGCGGAATCCCGATCAGCGCGCCCAGCAAAAAGCCGATCACAACGCGGAAAAGCGAAAAGCCAAGGTGTTCAAGCAGAACGGTGTTGCGGAACCCGTTGGCCGCGATTTCAGTCAATTGATTCCAGACGCTTTCAGGCGGGGGCAGCCAGATCGATTCCATCTGCAGGCCCGTTTCACCAAAGACATTCAGCGACCCACGGCCCGTCATCTCGACACGGCCAAAGTCTGTTTCAACGGACCCGCCCGGTTCAATCGGCGTCCCGTTTACAGCGGTGATGACAACATTTTCGTCCCGGCCAAGTTCATCGTTGCGATCCACGCGCAAGACCTCGGACCGGCCCGCAACAAGGATTACAAGGTCGTTCTTGGCAAAGCCCTCACCGGGATCAATCTGCGGTTCTTCGGGTGCCTCTCCGAAGGGGTGAACAATCAGCGTTACGGTCGCATCATCGCTTTGCGCCCCACCATCGGAAGCGGTGTAAGTAAACGTGGATTCACCGGTGTAGGGCCCGGACATATGCAGGAACTTCGGAAGCCATGCAGACCCCGTGAACGAGGCCCAAAGCACATAGATCAACACGATCGACACAATGGATGCGACCGTGTTCGAGCTGACCGCGCTTTCATCCCCGAAGGTCACCGTCTTAAGCGATCCGTAGTCTTTCTTGGGCGTCAGCAACTTCTTGATGAACCCATAGATAAACATCGTCAGAAGAATGATGCCAACATAGGCGACCAAGGCCGGGATGGCCCAGATGATCGTCCAGAAGATCGTGTTGATTTCATCCCAAAGCTTTGGGCCAAGATCGGCAAGTTGCACACCCAACCCCGCAAAGAAATTCTTGAGTGATTCAAGGAAGTTGCCCATCAGACTGCCCCCTCTTTTGTGCCCATGATTTCTTCTTCCATGTTCCAGATCATGTTCAGAATTTCTTCGCGGACTGTGTTGAACTCGGGGTGCTTTTTGACTTCGCGTAGGTCTTGGCCAACGCCCATTTCCGCGAATGGCAGGTTATATTCTTTGTGAATGCGTCCCGGGCGCGGGGCCATCACGATCAGGCGTTCGCCCAAAAGCAGCGCCTCTTCAACCGAGTGGGTGATCAGGATGATCGTCTTGCCCGTCTCTTTCCACAGCTTTAGCACAAGCCCTTGCATCTTTTCGCGGGTCAGCGCGTCAAGCGCGCCAAGCGGTTCGTCCATCAGGATCACATCGGGTTCGTTTGCCAGACAGCGGGCCAGGGCCACACGCTGCTGCATCCCGCCCGACAATTCGTAAACTGCCTTATCTTTGAAGTCCTGAAGCCCGACCACATCAAGCAGATGATTGACGATTTCGTTCTTTTGGGCGCGGGGCATCCCCTTCATACGTGGACCAAAGCCCACGTTTTCGCGCACGTTCATCCATTCAAACAGCGCACCCTGCTGGAACACCATACCGCGTTCGGGATGGGGGCCTGTCACAACATGCCCGTTCAGCGTGATCTCTCCGCCTGTGGGTGCCAGAAAGCCTGCCACAATGTTCAAAAGCGTGGTCTTCCCGCAACCCGATGGGCCCAGAACCGACAGCAATTCACCCGCCTTGAGATCAAGACTGACGTTTTCGAGTGCTTGCACGGCTGACCCGTTTGGCAGGTCGAAACGCATCGAAAGCTGATTGATGGATAATCCAGACATGCCCATCCCTTCTTAGTTGGTGTATCCGTTCATTCTTAAGTGTTCAGCGTGACAGATCGACCCCATCACATTGAATTTAAATGCAAAACAGTATTGGTTTGCATCCATGACGCTTTTTTACGTCAGCTGATATCAGTGGTCTTCCTTCGATACGGTCAGCGGCCTTGCACCTTTAGCTAAGCACAGCAGGTTTTGGCTTGCCAGCCCTGATGCGCCACACACAGATTTTTGTCTAAACGCCCCGCCAAAAGCGATGCGCCGTCACATAACAGTCAGACCCGACGAAAAATCCGGGCCTGCGTCAATCTATCAAAATGCAGCCCAAACCGTGGGGTTTATGAAAAACGACTGCTGGGCCTGTCAAATTTCTACATAAAATTCAGGCGCCTAACGGATCGCGCCACGCCATTGCGCGGGCCACCACCACAAATTTGGCTATACGCATCCGCATGAACTGGCCCTATTCGAAATCCATGAAACGCAGGCAAATTAGGCTTACGTGAAACGGTGTGGCACATGGATTCGGTGCTTGACCGGCTTCCCCTTTCATTCTCGAAGGAGTGTTCAAGATGGACCTGCAAGCACTGACCAATGATCCCGAAGGTATCGTCGAAGCTGACCGCGCCCATGTGTGGCACCATCTTTTGCAGCACAAGCCGCATGAAACCGGCGTTGATCCCCGGATCATCGTGGAAGGCAAAGGCCTGAAAGTTTGGGATATCAAGGGCAAGGAACACATTGACGCCGTGTCAGGCGGTGTCTGGACTGTGAACGTCGGCTATGGCCGCGCCCGCATTGGTCAGGCGATTGCCGATCAGGTCACCAAGATGTGCTTCTTTGGCGGCACTGCTGGCACGATCCCCGGCGCGACGTTCTCGGAAATGCTCATCGACAAAATGCCAGGTCTGGATCGCGTTTATTACGCCAACTCTGGCTCTGAGGCGAATGAGAAGGCCTTTAAGATGGTCCGCCAGATCAGTCACAAGCATCATGGCGGCAAGAAATTCAAGACGCTCTACCGCGAACGCGACTATCACGGCACGACAATCTCGGCCCTGTCCGCAGGTGGTCAGGAAGAACGCAACGCACAGTACGGCCCCTACACGCCGGGCTTTGTTTCCGTCCCACATTGCCTTGAATACCGCAGCCAAGATGGATCAAGCGGAGAGGCTTATACAGCCGCATCCCTGAAAGCCATCGAAGATGTGATCCTGCGCGAAGGTGCCGACACCATCGGATCGCTTTGTCTTGAGCCGATCACCGCAGGTGGTGGTATTATCACGCCCCCCGAAGGCTACTGGGCTGGCGTGCAAGAGCTTTGCAAAAAATACAATATCTTGCTGCACATCGACGAAGTCGTCTGCGGGCTTGGCCGCACCGGCACATGGTTTGGCTATCAGCAATACGGCGTCCAGCCTGACATTGTGACGATGGCCAAGGGTGTGGCCTCTGGCTATGCTGCGATTTCGTGCTGTGTGACGACGAACGCGGTGTTTGACCAGTTCAAGGACGACACCGATAAGCTGTCCTATTTCCGCGATATTTCGACCTTTGGGGGCTGCACCGCCGGGCCGACCGCAGCGATTGAGAACATGCATATCATTCAAGAAGAAGGCCTACTTGAGAATTCTGTCGCCATGGGTGCGCACCTGAACGCGAACCTTCTGGCCCTGATGGATAAGCATAAATGGATCGGCGACGTGCGCGGCAAGGGCTTGTTTGCGGGTGCCGAACTGGTCGCGGATCGTGACAGCAAGGAACCAGTGGACGAAAAGCAGGTCATGGCCATCGTTGCCGATTGTATGCAGCAGGGCGTGATTGTCGGGGCGACGAACCGGTCGCTTCCCGGCTTCAACAATACGCTGCTGTTTGCGCCTGCGTTGATTGCCACCAAAGACGATCTGGATCACATCACGGATGCCGTCGATCAGGCAATCACCCGCGTTCTGGGCTAGGATGTGTCCCCGGCGTGACCGGGGACCTTATCTTAATCAGCGCCCAGCCGTCATTGGCTGGGCGTTTCCCTTTCCAGCACCCAAAGTGCGGCACACGCGGCGACAATAATCCCCGCCCCCAGCCACATCATTCCGGGCGGCGCAAACCCAAAGACCACCAATCCCGCCATGACGTTCAACGGCAGTTTGATGTGATCGAACGGTTGCAAATACGATGCTTCGGCCATGCGGTAGGCTCCGGCCAGTGCGTATTGGGCAAGGGCCGTGAAGATACCGGCAAGGGCAACGATCCAGAGTGCATTTGCCGCGACGCCAATCCCCGATCCAATGGCGAAGATGCCGTTCAGAGGCACCAGAAGCACCAGCAGATAAAGCGTCAACCTCCCCGCCCGCTCGGTCGCGGCCAGTCGTTTCGTGACCAGCGAAGACGCTGCCCAGAAAAGCGCGGCACCAATCGGCAGAAGGGCCGCAAGGGTGAAAGCGTCACCCCATGGCGCAAGGATGATCGTCCCGCCAAGCGCGCCGATAAACACCGCGCATAGACGTTGCCAAGTCAGTGCTTCCCGCAGGAACAGCGCGGCCCCCAGCGTCACAAACAAAGGCGACGTCAGGATCAAGGCAATCGCCTGCCATATCGGCACATGCGCAAGGCCCGTCACCCAAAGCTGCACGCCGATGGCCGCAAGCGCCACGCGCAAAACGTGCCAGCCAAGACGACCCGTGCGCCACCCCGTCTGCCAGACCAGCGGGAAAGCAACGGCCAAGGCGATGGTATATTGCCAAAAGGCAGTGGCCGCAGGCGCGACGCCATGGGTCATCCCTGCCGCCTGCACCGCCGTGTTCGCCCCGGCAAACAGCGCACCGGCAGTGATCATCAAAAGCGGCCCCGCGACCGCCCCGTTCCGTTTCATATCTATCGAAGTCATCGCATCTGTCCTTTCGTTTTGCGTGACCTCAGTGGCAAAACAGGACAGGCCGCGTGCAAAACACGCAGCCAACCCGTTCTCTTTCATCCGGACTGTAACCGTCGGCTTTGGCATCTCACCAAATCTGCTGACCCCCGTTTGCACGGGGCGCTCGCGGGCTTACCATTGCTGGCATACCGCCGGTGGGGAATTCCGCCCCGCCCTGAGAACATGCCGCGCGGAATGCACGGCATGTATCAGAATGGGCGAACTTGCTAAGTAGATCAATAGTAAATCAATCGACTTACTTCATCGAGTTGAAACCAATCATGTTCCCCTCAGTATCCATCGCCAAAGTGATGAACCCGAATTCCCCGATTGAAAACTTGGGCCGCACGATCTGCCCGCCCGCCTCTGCGATCCGCGCCTCTTGCACGGCCACATCCTCGGACATGAAGTAGATGATTGTGCCGCCAATGCCGGGACCAGCATGGGGGGATTTGGTCAGGGCTCCGCCTGCGCCATAGACGCTCATGTCTGCGGGGAAACTCATCATTTGGGTTTCGCCTGTCGGGTCGCCCATAGCCTCTAACTGAGCGCCCAGAACCGCTTCATAGAAAGTGACCGCCCGGTCCATGTTGTCGACATAGATGTCAAACCATCCGATTGCGTTTGTCTGTGTCATTTTGTGCTCCATCAGTTTGTCTTGATGAGGCAGGTGTAGCCAGTCAGATCGGCCCGGTATTGTAGATTTCAGACATCAAACTTTTTTGCGTATTTTCCGGGGGTGTAGCCCGTGGCCTTACGAAACGAATGGATGAAATGGGACTGGTCTGCATAGGACCATGCGTCATGTCCGTTCAGTGATTGTTGCAGCCGCAGGATTTTCAGAAAGTCATGCGGTGCGAAGTCTGTGGTGCGCTTAAGTGTCCGTTGCAACTGCCGCGCGGAAACCCCGCAGACCGCGGCCATGTCCGCGACTGACGTGATATCATCAAGGTGTTGAAAGATGGTTTGCGTTACGGGGTTTGGGGCAACGAGGTTCCGCGCGATAAGGTCTTCGACAAGGGTTGAGAGGATTGCCTGTTGGTCTGCAAAAGATTTCCCCGCAAGGCTATTGTTCACCTCAATGAACGGCAAGTCGCCCGTATAGGGTTGATCAAGCATCCCAAGCGCGATGGGTTCAGTGCCTGTTTGCCAGACACCGGGTAGAAACCGAATGTTCACAAAATGGAAGGACTGACCAAGGTTGAACTCCTCGGATTCCGCCCGCAGTTTTGACACCCCTGTGACGCGCCGATCCAATTGATCAAAGACCACATAGGCGCAAGCATCAGGTAGCGCGTGGAAGCAGTAGTCATCATCCAGCGTCCCATCCGTCCGCAAATCAAGATAGCGATGCACGATCCCGCGCAGATGACTGGGGGGATCAGCTTCGACAAATTGCACCGCTTGCACGGCCTTGTCTTTGCCATTGCCTTTGGGATCATACATGGGGCGGTGTCCGGTACTGCGGGTATTCAGTGCACTCTAGCGCCACAGCTTTTGGATGCAACGACCCTATGTCCAGATTGACTCTTGCATAGCACCAGTTATGCAAGTGGTATGGCGATCTCTCTTGAAACCTTTTTCCTTGATCCCAGCATCGAGGGGACGTTGCAGGCGCGCATTCAGCAAATGATTGCTCAAGGGGTTTTGACCGGGCGCTTTCGGGCCGGCGAACGCCTGCCGTCATCGCGCAAAATGGCCGCGCATTTGGGGGTAAGCCGGATTACCGTGACCCTTGCCTATACAGAACTGGTCGCCGACGATTATCTGACCTCGCGCGGGCGGTCGGGCTATTTCGTGTCAGACAATGCGCCTGAACCACCCGCCTTCACCGCCCAGCGCGCCAATGCCACAACCGTGGATTGGAACCGCACCTTGGGCCACCGCCTCAGCGATGGGTTGGGTATGCAAAAGCCGACCGATTGGGCGCAGTATAAATACCCCTTTATCTATGGGCAGGCTGACCCGTCACTATTTGATACCGCCAACTGGCGCTTGTGCGCTTTGCAGGCCTTGGGCAAGCGCGATTTTACGGCGCTGACGTCGGATTATTTTGATGGCGACGATCCGCAATTGGTTGAATTCATCGCCCGCCAGACCCTGCCCCGGCGCGGCATTCTGGCCAGCCCGGATGAGATTTTGGTGACGATGGGTGCCCAAAACGCCCTTTGGCTGACCGCACAGATTTTGCTGACACAGCGCCGCCGCGCGGCGATTGAAGACCCCTGCTATCCGGCGTTGCGCGCGATCTTGGAACAATCGCGCTGCCAACTTAGCCATGTGCCGGTGGATCGCGATGGGCTACCCCCCGCGTTGCTGCCCGATGATACGGATGTGGTGTTCACTACACCAAGCCACCAATGCCCAACTTCGGCCACGATGCCACTTGCGCGCCGCAAGGCGCTGCTTGAGAAAGCCCAGCGCGATGATTTTCTGGTCGTCGAAGATGATTATGAATTTGAGATGGCCTTTCGCGGGGCCCCGTCCCCATCGCTGAAATCGCTCGATCAGGATGGGCGGGTGATTTATGTCGGGTCATTCTCTAAATCGCTGTTCCCGGGCCTGCGTCTTGGCTATCTGGTCGGCCCTGCCCCTTTCATCCGCGAAGCACGGGCCTTGCGCGCATCCGTTATTCGCCACCCACCCGGGCACATCCAGCGCACGGTCGCCTATTACCTGTCACTTGGGCATTACGATGCTTTGGTACGCCGCACGAGCAAGGCCTATAACGCGCGCCGCGAAGTCATCACGCAGGCCTTGGCGGCCGAAGGGATCCCGGTGGTGGGCGAAGGGCTTTATGGCGGATCATCCGTTTGGGTCGCAGCCCCGGATCACATCGACAGCGCGGCCCTTGCGGCCCGTTTGCGCCCAAAGGGCGTATTGATCGAACCGGGCGCGCCTTTCTTTGCAGGCGACGCGCCACCGCAGAATTACTTTCGACTGGCCTATTCATCTATTCCACCCAAGCGCATCAGCGAAGGCGTGGCCCTGATCGGGCACGCATTGCGCGCAATGGCATGATACAAGTGCTGGGTCGAATCATTGCGCTTTTGTGGGGGTGTGATACGAAAGTGAAGGAATGATTTTGAGACATAAAGTCTCATTTTTGCGCGCACTGGCATTAACTGACAACTTGAACTGGCCCTATTGCCCGCGTGCACGTAATTATAGAGTTACACCAACACCCAAAGGGCCTTTGTGCCGTTTTAACATCCTAAAGGGGAAGGACCCACTCCATGAAAATGACGACCGAAGAAGCCTTCGTCAAAACGCTGCAAGCCCACGGTATTCGCAATGCGTTTGGGATCATCGGCTCTGCGATGATGCCGATTTCTGACATTTTCCCGGCTGCGGGTATCACCTTTTGGGACTGTGCCCACGAAATGACCGCAGGCATGATGGCGGACGGCTACACCCGCGCCACTGGCGAGATGTCGATGATGATCGCCCAGAACGGCCCCGGCATTACAAATTTTGTAACGTCCGTGAAGACGGCCTATTGGAACCACACCCCATGTCTGCTGGTCACACCGCAGGCCGCCAACAAGACCATCGGTCAGGGCGGCTTCCAAGAGATGGAGCAGATGAACCTGTTTGCCGATTGCGTGGCCTATCAGGAAGAAGTGCGCGATCCATCCCGCATTTGCGAAGTCCTCGCGCGTGTGATCTCGAAGGCGCATCGTTTGTCTGGCCCCGCCCAGATCAACATTCCCCGCGATTTCTGGACCCAGGTTGTCGACATCGAAATCCCAGAGCCGATCAACTTCGAAGTCTCCCCCGGTGGTGAAGCATCCATCGCGAAAGCCGCTGAACTACTGTCATCCGCCAAATTCCCGGTCATCCTGAACGGTGCGGGCGTTGTTCTGTCTGCGGGCGGGATTGAAGCGTCCAAAGTTCTGGCCGAAAAACTTGATGCGCCTGTTTGCGTGGGCTACCAGCACAATGACGCCTTCCCCGGCAACCACCCGCTGTTCGCGGGCCCCTTGGGCTATAACGGGTCCAAGGCCGGGATGGAGCTGATCAGCAAGGCCGATGTCGTTCTGGCCCTTGGCACGCGCCTGAACCCGTTTTCGACCCTGCCCGGCTATGGCATTGATT
>CAYPVL010000094.1:7189-11549 GCA_964414165.1 uncultured Cognatiyoonia sp. | reverse complement strand
GTCTCCGCGAGGGAGTTACAGTCCCCTGCCACACCTTGCGGCCTGTCGCCCACTGGCGTGCTGATTAGCGGCGGGCGCAGGGGGCGTCAACACCAAAAGCCGCGCGGGCCTTTCCTCTTTTCCTGTTGTCCTTTATCGCAGCTTTGACAGCGTGCCGCAGTACGTCTTGGGTAAAGGGGATGGAACATGAAGAAACCAAAGTGGGTCATTGCCAAAGAGCAGGGCAAACGCGCGGCTGCGGCGGAAACGGTCTGGCTGTTTGGTTTGCATGCGGTGCGTGATGCGCTGGTCAATCCCAAGCGCGTAAAGCTGCGGCTGGTCGTGACCAAAAACGCCCTTGATAAGCTGGCGGATGCTGTGGCCAAGGCTGAAATTGAGCCTGAAATTTCTGACCCGCGCAAGTTTGCCGCCCCTTTGGATGCGCAATCGGTGCATCAGGGGGCAGCCTTGGAAGTAAAGGCGCTTGATTGGGGCCCTTTGCAAGATGTGGCGCTGGGCGATGGGGCGATGCCGCCACGCATTGTCCTTTTGGACCGCGTGACTGATCCCCATAATGTCGGTGCTGTGCTGCGCTCGGCCGAAGTATTTGGGGCCCGCGCCGTTGTCGCCATGAGCCGCCATGCCGCGCCCGAAACGGGTGCCTTGGCCAAGACCGCATCTGGTGCGCTGGAACGCCAGCCCTATATCCGCGTGCGCAATCTGGCGGATGCGATTCTGGAATTGCAGGGCATGGGGTATCTGGTGCTGGGCTTGGATGGTGAGGCCGGGATCAGCATTGCGCAGGCTTTGGATGGCAAGAAAGACCGCGCCGTTGCGCTGGTGATGGGGGCCGAGGGGCCCGGTTTGCGCGAAAAGACGCGGGAAACCTGTGACTTATTGGTGAAAATCGACGCGGCGGGTACATTTGGGTCACTCAACGTCTCAAATGCCGCCGCAGTTGCCCTATATGCATCACAAGCCTGATGTGAAGGATTTCTGATGCCCGCCACCAAAGTTGCGACCTGTTGTTATTGCGGCACCCGTGCAGCCCTTGTGTTGCGCGGACGCGAGCGGCACGAATTGGCCTGCAGTTCCTGCGGTGCGCCTTTGCACGAGATGAAGCAATTACATCCCGCGCGTCCAGCCGCGTCTGCGACGACGCCCGCCCGCCCGGCCCAGCGTCAGCGCGTTGTGCCCTACGAATCTCATGACCGCTGGACGCAAAAGAAGCCGCGCAAAAAGAAAAGGTCCTTGGGGCGGCGTATTTTCAACGAAGTTCTGGATCTGATTGAAGATATTATCGACTGATCGCACCAGCGGTTAACCCGCTGTTCACGTTTTGCTGATCAACTCTTTCCTGAGCGCAGATCGCCCATATCTGAGACTCAGAAAGCGGTCATTGGAACCTGATCGCTTTGACACTGTCCCTCGTTCCAAACTTACGCGCCCAGGGATTCCCCCCTCTGGGCGCGTTTTTTGTTTTGTGTTAGCGATGCGGGCATGACCTATTCGGATGATCATCTGCGCGATGTTTTGATGCGCACCAAGACAATCGCGGTGGTTGGTGTGTCGGCCAATCCCGTTCGTCCCAGCTATTTTGTCGCCCGTTATCTGGGCCTGAAAGGCTATCGCGTTATTCCTGTGAACCCAGGCCTTGCCGGGCAGACCCTGTTTGGTGAGATGGTCTACGCCAATCTCTCCGCCATTCCCGATGATGTGGATATGGTCGATATTTTTCGCCGCTCTGACGCCGTGCCGGGGATTGTGGATGAATCGCTGGCCCGCTGGCCCAACTTGCAGACGATCTGGATGCAGATTGGTGTGATGCACAAAGAGGCTGCTGCCGTGGCCGAGGCACGGGGCGTCACCGTTATTGAGAACCGCTGTCCCAAGATCGAATATCAACGCCTTTTTGGTGAATTGCGGATGGGTGGTTTTGCAACTGGGATCATTTCGTCCAAGTTGTGAGCGGCCCTCCGGGGGGCATATTTTTATTTCAAAAGAAGCTTAAGGGCGATTTGCTTTTTCTGTCAGCCCTGAGGTGCCTTGGCGTTTTTCGAGTTCTTGCAGAACCGAGTCCAAGGTGACATCTCTTGCCGTCAGCATCACGAGCAAGTGGTAGAGCACGTCGGCGGCTTCGGATGTCAGTCCGGCTTTGTCGCCTTTGACGGCTTCAATGATCGCCTCAATCGCTTCTTCGCCAAACTTCTCGGCGCATTTTTCAGGGCCCTTAGACAGCAATTTGGCTGTCCAACTGCTGTCAGGATCAGCTGTTTTGCGCGCCGCGATTGTGGCGGCCAGATCATCAAGGGTCATGAGAGCCTCACAGGGATGCCGGCCTTGGCCATGTGTTGCTTGGCCTCGCCGATGGTGTAGGTGCCAAAGTGGAAGATCGAGGCGGCCAGCACCGCAGATGCGCCGCCTTGCGTCACCCCTTCGACCAAGTGATCCAATGTGCCGACCCCGCCAGAGGCGATGACGGGCACATTGACCGCATCACTGACCGCTTTGGTCAGTGGCAGGTTGAACCCGGATTTCGTACCGTCCCGATCCATCGAGGTCAGCAAGATTTCCCCGGCCCCTTTTTCCACAACAGTGCGCGCAAATTCCACAGCATCAATGCCCTTGGCCTTGCGCCCGCCGTGGGTGAAGATTTCCCAATTGCCCGGGCGGACGGTCTTGGCATCAATCGCCACAACGATGCATTGCGACCCAAACCGCATCGCCGCCTCGGCCACCACATCCGGGTTGGCCACAGCGGCAGAGTTAAAGCTAACCTTATCGGCCCCCGCCAAAAGCAAATCGCGCACGTCATGGTGCGTGCGCACACCGCCGCCGATGGTCAGCGGCATAAAGCATTGTTCGGCTGTGCGCGTGGCCAGATCAAACATCGTGCCCCGGTTTTCATGGGTGGCTTTGATGTCCAGAAAACAAAGTTCGTCCGCGCCAGCCGCGTTATAGGCGATGGCCTGTTCGACCGGGTCGCCTGCATCAATCAGATCGACGAAATTCACGCCTTTCACGGTGCGCCCTTCGGCGACGTCAAGGCAGGGGATGATGCGGGTCTTCAACATGGCGTGAGGTTTAGGCGGAATGCAGCGCAAGGGGAAGGGGGCTATGCTAGACTTTCCTTTTGCAACAGGAGTGACCCGATGAAATACGCAATGACCGCGATGCTTGTCGCATTCTCCACACCAGCTTGGGCCGAAGACATGATGAAATCCTCTCCGCTATCTGTATCTGAAACAATTGATGGGCTTGTGGCCGCTGTGGAGGGGGCCGGTGCGAAGGTCTTTGCGCGTGTGGATCATGCTGCTGGTGCAACGTCTGTGGGCAAAGACATTGCAGATGCGCAGCTATTGATTTTTGGCAACCCGGCCCTTGGGACGCTGGCGATGGAACAGGATTTGCGCGCGGGGCTTGTGCTGCCTTTGCGCGTGCTGGCCTACCGGGATGCCGATGGCACGACCCAAATGCGTTGGAGCCCGGCTGAAGATATGTTTGCAGGGCTGGACGTGTCCGAGGACGTGATGGCCAAGGTCAACGGCGCTTTGAACGGCCTGACCGATAAGGCGATGAGCGCAAATTAATCCCGCGTTGGGGGCTTGAGCGCTTCAACCAAGCCCCCGGCTGCCACCAGAATAAGCGCATAGAAAATACCAAGCGCATAGGACATGAAGGTCAGGCTGCGGATCAATTTCGCCAGGAAGTCCGGCATGGGCGCACAGTTTTCAACACCTTCAAAAAAGCTGCCATCGCAGGTGGCAAGCATGATGAAGACCAAAACAAGCAGCACCAGAAAGTAAAGCGCGCAGACAAGGCTGCTGGCCCGCAGCAGCCGGGAAAGCCAAGGCACGCCGCTGGCCCGCGACCACCAAAAGAACAGGGCGCAGACCAAAACCGTTGGGATATAGGCCGACAGGAAACCCGTCATTGCAGCAACGTCAACGCGGCACCCAAATCAATGGCCCCATCATAAAGTGCACGGCCCGAAATCGCGCCCGAAATCACGCCGGTATCTTTCAGCGCGCTCAGATCATCCATCGATGACACACCGCCCGAGGCGATCACCGGGATATCCACTGCGCGCGCAAGCGCCTCGGTCGCGGCGATGTTGGGGCCTTTCATCGCCCCGTCGCGCAGGATGTCGGTGTAGATGATGGCCGCGATCCCTGCATCCTCAAACGATTTGGCAAGGTCTGTGACCTGAATATCCGTCTCTTCCGCCCAGCCGCGGGTGGCGACAAATCCGTTGCGCGCATCCAAGCCCACGGCCACTTTGCCGGGGAATTCCTTTGCGGCTTCGCGTACCAAATCGGGGTTTTCGACCGCGACCGTGCCAAGGATCACGCGGGCAAGGCCTTTGTCGATCCACTGGGCA
>CAYPVL010000094.1:0-7161 GCA_964414165.1 uncultured Cognatiyoonia sp. | reverse complement strand
GCCTTAAGGATTGCCTCGACCGGGGCAGCGTTCACAGGTTCCCCTGCGAATGCGCCATTCAGGTCAACAAGATGAAGCCATTGGCACCCCGCCGCGACGAATTCCTTGGCCTGCGCGGCCGGATCATCATTGAACACGGTCGTCTGATCCATATCCCCATGTACAAGCCGCACGGCGTTGCCGTCTTTCAGATCGATAGCGGGGTAAAGTATCATGGATATGGCCTTTCATTACTTGGCCTGCCTTTTGCCCCGGCACCGTGCGGGATGCAACCGACCCAACGTCACGGTTGATCGCTGCAGGATCCGTGCGCCAAGGTTGCCCCATCACCCATGGGAGGAATTTGAAATGAAAAAGATCGCATTGGCCTTGGCCGCAGTCATCGGCTTTGCAGGGGGCGCCGCAGCACAGGACGCCGCTGTTGGGATTTGGCAAACAGAAGTGGATGATGGATCATTCGCGCATATCCAGATGCAGCCTTGCGGCAGCGCTGTTTGCGGTAAAATCCAACGAACCTTTAATGCTGACGGGTCTGAATATCAGTCCCCGAACATTGGCAAACAGATCGTGATCAACATGGTCCCCAATGGCGATGGATCTTATGCCGGGCAGGTGTTCCGCCCATCAAATGGTAAGACCTATATCGGCAAAATGACCGTATCTGGTGACGGCCTGCGTTTGCAGGGCTGCGTGGCCGGAGGTTTGATTTGTGCAAGCCAGAACTGGCGGCGTGCAGGCTAAGGCCCATTAAAGTTGGAAAATGATAAGGGCTGTGCAGCGCTGCGCGGCCCTTTTGCCTAACAGCGTTCCCTGTCCGCCAGCCCCGTGATGCGCAGCATGCAGCGATCCCGTGCCTCAAAGTAATAACCGCGCGCATACCATTGCACCGCTTCCACCTCGTCCCCATCAGCAACAAGCCACGCACCGCGCAAATACCGCCCCGCATAAAGCAGGTTGGTTTCCGCATCGAGCAGATCGCTGGGTTGTCCCCGAAACCCCATCGTGCGCGCGGTTTCCGGCAGAATCTGCATAAGCCCCCAATAGGGGCCATTGCGCGCATCGGCGCGGTAATCGCTTTCGCGCTGGATCACCCGGTGCAGAAGACTTTCGGGAATGGTGTGGATGGCGGCGTATTTCACAATCAGCGCCCGCATTTCAGGCGTTTCACCGGGATAGAGTGCGACGGCCTGCGGTGCTGACGGCACCTCGCGCCGTCCACAGGCGGTCAGGGCAAGAAGGCCTAGAAGCGTTGCGCGACGTGTGAACATGCGCACAATCTAGCCCGCCAATCGGTAACCTACCAGCGCCTAGGGCATCCAACGCAGGAAGTTGCCAATCATCCGCAAACCCGCATCCTGGCTTTTCTCAGGGTGAAACTGCGCCCCGATGATATTGTCGCGCCCAATTAGCGCCGTCACCGGCCCACCGTAATCGACATGGGCCAAAACATGTTCAGGATCAGTAGCTTGCATCGCAAAGCTATGCACGAAATAGGCGTGATCCCCGGTGCTGATCCCCTCAAGCACGGGATGCGGATGATCAATCACCAGATCGTTCCATCCCATATGCGGCACTTTCAAACCGGGGGCATTAATCGGGCTAATGTCACCGGGCACCCAGCCAAAACCGGGGGTGGTCTCATATTCATGTCCCAAGGTGGCAAGCATTTGCATGCCGACGCAAATGCCAAAGAAAGGTACGGCGCGCACCTCAACAGCTTCAATAACCGCTTCGGCCAAGGCCGTGCGCCCAAACAGTTCTTCGCGGCAATGGGGAAACGCACCATCGCCGGGCAGGACGATACGGTCCGCTTTGGCCACAACATCCGCATCGGAAGTCATAACGACAGGGCCAGCCCCAACCTCAAGCGCCATACGCTCAAACGCTTTTTGTGCCGAATGAAGATTGCCGCTGTCGTAGTCGATCAGGACGGTCGTCATAGGCTGCCTTTGGTCGATGGGATCGCATCTGCCTTGCGCGGGTCGGTTTCAACCGCTTCGCGCAACGCGCGTGCGACGGCTTTGAACGCAGCCTCGGCGATGTGGTGCGCGTTAAAGCCGTGCAGCTTGTCGATGTGCAATGTGATACCACCATGGGTGGATAGCGCCTGAAAGAATTCCTGCACCAGCTCGGTATCAAATGTGCCGATTTTGCCGTGGGGTAGATCAAGGTTGCAGATCAGGTAGGGGCGCGCCGATAGATCCAAGGCGCAACGCACCTGCGCATCATCCATCGCCAAGTGGCACGATCCATAACGACGAATGCCTTTCTTGTCGCCCAGGGCCTGCGCCAAAGCCTGCCCCAAAGCAATCCCCACATCTTCGACCGTGTGGTGATCATCAATGTGCAGATCACCCGTTGCCTTCACAGTCATATCAATCAGCGCATGGCGCGACAGTTGATCCAGCATATGGTCAAAAAAGCCCACGCCGGTGGCATTGTCATAGACGCCTGTCCCATCAAGGTTGATGGTGACGGTTATGTCCGTCTCGGCAGTTTTGCGGGTGATTGTGGCTGTGCGCATGGGAAACCTTCGGGTGTCATTTCGGCACCTTATAGGGGGCGTGTTCCCTGTGTCCAAGCCATCAGGGCAGAATTCGCGCATCTGTTGCGCGCGCACAAAAAAGCCATCCCGAAGGATGGCTGTTTTGTCTGGAGCGGGCGATGAGATTCGAACTCACGACCTAAACCTTGGCAAGGTTTCGCTCTACCCCTGAGCTACGCCCGCATCCGTGAGGGCTGATCTATAAATACTTGTGCAACGGCGCAAGGGCAAAAATGCATTCAACCGCTTTTTCTTGTTCTTGCCCGGCCTGCTAGCGTAATCGGGCCAGATACGTGTCCAATCGTGCTTTGCTGATGTCACTGTCATAGCAAATTGGCGATGCCCCGCCGGGGCGTGACCACGCACTGCGCCCGCCACATCGCCGCCCGCCGCGATCCCTATCATAAGGACATGGGCAGGACCCCGCATAACTTGCGCGGCTTTGCCGGATGATCGCATTGCGCGCCGCCTGAATTTCGGCAGAGGTTGGCAGGGCCAACGTGCGTGTTCGCGTCTGGGTCGGGGCAGGGGCCGCTGCGGGGGCGATAACGGGTTTGGTCGCGCTAAGATACCGACTGGCCACCCAAAGCTCTTGCCCGTTGAAGACAACCTTGGACCAATCACCCAAATCCTCGCGCACGGCGATTTCCGTGCCGTAAGTTACCTGATTGCGGACTTGCCCTGCCGTTGAAGGCGCATCGCGCATATTGAGGGCCGAAGCGGTGACGAACCTTTGGGCAATGATCGGCGGTGGCGGTTTCACAACCGGGGCGGTTGGTTTCACGACCGGTGCTGCGATCTGCGTTGGTTCGGCTGCGACGGTTTGTGGAAATGGGTCTTCCTTTTCGGGTGTCAGGCCGATGTCTTCAAGTTGATCTGACGCAGGCTTTTCCAGCGTAACCGTCTGCGGCGCCGGCGCGGCAACAGGGGCTGCAGCGCGACGTTCCACGGTGTTATCCGTTTCGGGAATAAGTGATCCCAAAATAAAAAGCGCGATTAGAAAATAAACAATATTTCGCAAAATGAATTAACCTTTCATTTAGAAAGATTAACACGGGATTGCGAATTGCCTAGATTTAATTCAAATCCCTATTTCGCGGCCCCCATATAAATCGCGCTAAGTTCGGGATGATTGGGCTAAGTTTGTCGATCAAAAGGTCGCATGTGCCAAAAGCCCAATCGCACTGGCAAACATCATCAGTGTCGTCAGGATCATTCCCCAAACGCGCAAAAACATAACTGGGCGTGCGCCCCAAAACCCAATTCCATGCAGCAATCGCCCAAGAAAAAGCATCCCTCCAAGGATCACAACCGCCAGCGTCGGCGCGCCAGTTATTTCGACCAATCCCAGCAGGATCAGCCCAAGTGGCGCATACTCCGCGCAGTTTGCCTGTGCCCTGATCCGTGTCTCAAGCGCTTTGTCCCCCTGGTCACCCAGCGAAATCAGCTTGCCGCGCCGATAAAAGATCACCCGGAATGACAGGGTGAGGAATAAAAGCGCGATGAGGGCAGCAAAGATAGCGGTGATTGGAAGCATTGGATTATCCTGTTCGGGGCTGGCGCACCCCTGCGGGGTGGGATCAAGAAATAGCCTACCCCGGATCGTGTGTTGATCAACGACAAAACGAAATGCCGCATGGGTCCACGCACATTGACCTCCTAAATAACAAAAGGCACGCAATTTTCATTGCGTGCCTTTTGATCTAACGGTGCGGGTCGCAGCCTGCAGTCAGGCCTGTTCCAACTCGACCAGCAAATCCTTGGCATCAATCTGCCCGCCTGCGGTGATGTGCACGGCCTTTACCGTCGCATCCCGCTCGGCGTGAATGCCGGTTTCCATCTTCATCGCCTCAATCGTCAGCAACAGATCGCCGTCTTTGACTTTCTGGCCGGCCTGCACGGCAATTGTTGCAACAACCCCCGGCATCGGCGCGCCGATGTGGTTGTCATTGCCTGCCTCGGCCTTGGGGCGGCTGACCTTTTCGGCGACCGCAAGGCGGTTCTGCACCCGGATTGTGCGGGGCTGACCGTTAAGTTCAAAGAACACTTTCACTTCGCCATCCTCGGACATGTCGGCCACGGCCTGCATGCGGATTTCAAGCGTCTTGCCGGGGTCGATTTCGGCAGTGATCTCTTCGCCGGGTTCCATCCCATAAAAGAACGTGCGCGTCGGCAGGGTACGCACCGGGCCATAGGTGCGGTGACGCCCCATGTAATCAAGGAAAACCTTGGGGTACATCAAATACCCGTTCAGGTCCTCTTCATCGACCATCTTGCCATCAAGAAGGTCTGTCAGTTCTTTGCGCTTTGCGTCCAGATCGACGGGCGGCAGCGATTTGCCGGGGCGATCTGTGAAGGGCTTGTCGCCTTTCAGGATCTTCTTTTGGATCGGCTTTGGCCATCCACCGGGGGGCTGGCCCAATGCGCCTTTCATCATATCCACAACCGAATCCGGGAAGACCACATCGGTTTTTGGGTCTTCTACATCTGCCCGGGTGAGGCCTTGGCTGACCATCATCAACGCCATATCCCCAACCACCTTCGAGGACGGCGTGACCTTCACAATATCCCCAAACATCTGGTTCACATCCGCGTAAGTCTGCGCGACCTCGTGCCAGCGTTCTTCAAGGCCAAGGCTGCGCGCCTGGGCTTTGAGGTTCGTGAACTGCCCACCGGGCATTTCGTGCAGGTACACTTCGGATGCGGGGGCTTGTAGCCCGGATTCGAACGCTTTGTAATGCTCGCGCACCTGTTCGAAATAGTTGCTGATCTGGCGGATCGCCGTCACGTCCAACCCTGTGTCGCGTGCAGAGCCTTTCAGGCTTTCCACAATCGACCCAAGGGTCGGTTGGGACGTATTGCCTGACAGCGAATCCATCGCCGCATCCACACAATCCACGCCCGCATCAGTCGCGGCCAAGATCGTGGCAATCGCCGCACCCGACGTGTCGTGGGTGTGGAAGTGGATCGGCAGCTTGGTCTCTTCCTTCAGCGCCTTCACAAGGGCCGTGGCCGCAGCGGGTTTCAGCAAACCAGCCATGTCTTTCAGACCCAGCACATGGGCACCAGCGGCCTCAAGTTCCTTGGCCATGCCGACGTAATACTTCAGGTTATACTTGGACCGATCCGGGTCCATCAGATCGCCGGTGTAGCAGATTGTGCCTTCGCAAACCTTCTCGGCCTTGATCACCGCATCCATCGCAACGCGCATGTTTTCGACCCAGTTCAGGCTGTCAAAGACGCGGAACACATCGACGCCGGACACAGCGGCTTGGCGCACAAATTCCTGCACCACATTGTCAGGATAGTTCGTGTAACCAACCCCGTTTGAGGCCCGCAAAAGCATCTGCGTCATAATGTTGGGCATCACCGCACGAATATCGCGCAGACGTTGCCAAGGGCATTCCTGCAGGAAGCGGTAGGCCACATCGAATGTGGCCCCCCCCCAGCATTCCACACTGAACAACTTGTCCATCTTGGTGGCATAGGCGGGTGCTGCGTTGATCATGTCGATTGAACGCATGCGGGTCGCCAGCAGTGACTGGTGCCCGTCGCGCATGGTTGTGTCGGTGATCAGCAGTTGCTTTTGATCGCGCATCCAGTCGGCCACAGCCTCGGGGCCGAATTCGTCGAGGATGTTGCGTGTGCCTGGTGTCACATCCAGCGTTGGCTTGACGGGCGGGCGGGGTGGCTTGATTTCAGCTGCCGGGCGTGCGCGGTCAGCAGTTTCGGGATGCCCGTTTACCGTAATATCGGCGATATAGGTCAGGATTTTGGTGGCCCGGTCCCGCCGTTTGCTGAACTTCATCAAATCGGGCGTCTCGTCGATGAACTTCGTGTGGTATTCGTTGTTCAGGAACACCTCATGCTTGAGAAGATTTTCAACGAAAGCAATGTTTGTGGACACACCCCGAATACGAAATTCGCGCAAAGCACGGTCCATCCGGGCAATCGCCATCTCCGGCGTCGGGGCGCGGGCGGTGACTTTGGTCAGCAGGGAATCGTAATACCGCGTGATCACAGCCCCCGAATAGGCCGTGCCGCCGTCCAGACGAATGCCCGGCCCGGTGGCGCTGCGATACATCTGGATGCGGCCATAATCGGGGATAAAGTTGTTCTGCGGGTCCTCAGTCGTCACCCGGCACTGCAGGGCGTGACCATCAAGTTTCACATCATATTGCGATGCACAGCCCGTGGCCTCGACCAGCGATTTACCCTCGGCGATCAGGATCTGTGCCCGCACGATGTCGATACCAGTAACTTCTTCTGTGACGGTGTGTTCCACTTGAACGCGGGGGTTCACTTCGATGAAGTAGAATTCGCCTGAATCCATATCCATCAGAAATTCGACCGTGCCTGCACATTCGTAATTCACATGCTGGCAGATTTTCTTGCCGAGCTGGCACAGCTGTTCGCGCTGCGTACCCGAAAGATAGGGGGCAGGGGCGCGTTCGACGACCTTTTGGTTGCGGCGCTGGACGGAACAATCGCGTTCCCACAGGTGGTAAATCTGGCCGTGGCTGTCGCCAAGGATTTGCACCTCGACGTGGCGGGCCTTCATGATCATCTTCTCAAGATAGCCTTCGCCATTGCCGAACGCGGCCTCGGCCTCGCGG
>CAYPVL010000093.1:0-11649 GCA_964414165.1 uncultured Cognatiyoonia sp. | reverse complement strand
GGTAAGGATTACCTGCCCGACAGCCCGCGCATGTACAAGAACAAGGCCAAGAACGCGCAGGAAGCCCACGAATGTATCCGTCCAACCGAATTGTCGGTCAGCGCTGAGGAGGCAAAGATCGCGGACGCAGATCAGCGCAAGCTTTATGATCTGATCTGGAAACGCACCATGGCCAGCCAAATGGCTGCGGCCCGGCTTGAACGCACAACGGCTGATATCGGATCAAGCGATGGACAGGTTATGCTGCGCGCCACCGGTCAGGTGATGTTATTTGACGGCTTCCTGTCTGCCTATGAAGAAGGCAAGGATGACAAGGACGACAGCGTTATTGATGATGACGACAAGCGTTTGCCGCAGCTAAGTGAGGGCGAGGCGACCGACAAGCAAAAGGTCGACCCTGAACAGCATTTCACCCAGCCCCCGCCCCGCTATACCGAGGCGACGCTGGTCAAGCGCATGGAAGAACTGGGGATTGGACGTCCGTCAACTTACGCTTCAATCGTCACAACAATTCAGGATCGCGGCTATGTTGAGAAAGACAAAAACCGCCTGATCCCGCAGGATAAGGGTCGCTTGGTCACGGCCTTCCTGACCAATTACTTCCGCAAGTATATCGGGTACGATTTCACCGCTGATCTGGAAAACCAGTTGGATGAGGTCAGCGCGGGCGATGCCAACTATAAAGATGTGTTGGGCCGCTTCTGGCGCGATTTCTCGGCCGCTTTGGCCGAAACCGCTGATCTGCGCATCACCGAGGTGCTGGAAAAGATCAACGATGTGCTGGCCCCGCATTTGTTCCCGCCCACCGAAGATGGGACTGATCCGCGCCTTTGCCCGAATTGCGGTGCTGGCCGCCTGTCAATGCGCACGGCCCGTTCGGGTGGGGCGTTCATTGGCTGCTCAAACTATCCTGAATGCCGCTATACCCGCCCCTTCGGTCCACCCAACCCCGAAGCCGAGGCTTCGGCCATTCCGCCCGAAGGCAAGTTGCTGGGTGAAGATGCCGGTGATGAGATCCGCGTCTTCAAGGGCCGCTTTGGTCCCTATGTCCAGCGCGGCGCTGTGACAGAAGACAACAAAAAGCCGCCCCGTCAGGGCGTGCCCGAAGGCTGGGACCCCGAAGAGATTGGGCTGCCTGAAGCGCTCAAGCTACTGGAACTTCCCCGCTTGCTGGGCACCCACCCAGAAGACGGTGTGAATGTCTGGGCTAATATCGGGCGCTATGGCCCTTATCTCAAGCACGCGGAAAGCACGTCTTTCAAAGGCGGCACCAACGCCAATCTTGAAGGCATCGAAGATGTCTGGACCGTCGGTATGAACCACGCCGTCCAGCTTTTGGCCGAAAAGGTTGCCAGCCGCGGCAATCGCGGCAAGGCGGCTGTGCCGATCCATGAACTTGGCGAACACCCCGAAGCCGGTGGGCCCGTCAACATCTATGACGGCAAATACGGGCCCTACGTAAAGTGGGAAAAGATCAACGCCACGATCCCCGACACGATTGAACCTGCCGATCTGACCTTGGCCCAAGCCGTCGATCTGATCGCAGAGCGTGCGGCCAAGACCGGCAAGAAGGTCGCCAAGAAGAAGGCACCGGCCAAAAAGAAAGCGGCTGCAAAAAAGAAAACCCCGGCAAAGAAAAAGGCGGCAGCCAAGAAGTAACCCCCCCCTAACAGGTGAACATCTTGTGATGCCGCTTTGCGCTGCAGCGCAGCAAATGCATTGACTTTCCCATCGCCGCTGGTCAGTTTTCCCCTAACTTTCAAAGTTTGGGGATGCTGACATGAAAAAAGTCTACAGTTCCGCCGCCGATGCCCTTGATGGGTTGCTTTTTGACGGCATGTTTATTGCAGCCGGGGGCTTTGGCCTGTGCGGCATTCCTGAATTGCTGCTGGATGCGATCAAGGACGCGGGCACGAAGGATCTGACCTTTGTCTCGAACAACGCAGGCGTTGATGAGTTTGGGATCGGTATTCTGCTGCAAACCCGACAGGTCAAGAAAATGATCAGCTCTTACGTAGGTGAGAATGCCGAGTTCATGCGTCAGTACCTATCCGGCGAGCTTGAGCTTGAGTTCAATCCGCAAGGCACCCTCGCCGAGCGGATGCGCGCCGGTGGCTGCGGTATTCCCGGTTTTTATACCAAGACCGGCGTTGGGACGGTAATTGCCGAGGGCAAGGAACACAAAGACTTCAACGGCGAGATATATATTATGGAGGAAGGCATCTTTGCCGATCTGTCCATTGTGAAGGCGTGGAAAGCGGATGAGACGGGTAACCTTGTCTTCCGTAAGACCGCCCGCAACTTTAATCCCCCTGCGGCCATGTGCGGCAAAACTTGTGTGGTTGAGGTGGAAGAGATCGTTCCTACAGGTTCGCTTGATCCCGACCATATCCATTTGCCCGGTATCTATGTGCATCGCCTAATCCAGGGCGATCATGAGAAACGCATCGAACAACGCACAGTGAGGGCCGCATAATGGCTAACGATGCAGTCAACAAGGACCCGGCTGTGCTTGCAGATGAATACCTGACAGCCGCCTACGACATAATTCACAGCCATCGCTACACAGACGCCAGTGATGATACAGCCGAAAACGCCATCGCGCTTGCGCAAGTCATCGCAACGATCGCATCGGCACAAATACAAACTTCAAATGCGGGGTCATCATAATGCCTTGGGACAGAAACCAAATGGCCGCCCGCGCCGCGCAGGAACTGCAGGATGGGTGGTATGTGAACCTTGGGATCGGCATCCCGACCCTTGTGTCCAACTATATACCAGAGGGGATTGAGGTCACCTTGCAGTCCGAAAATGGGATGCTGGGCATGGGCCCCTTCCCGATTGAGGGCGAAGAAGACGCGGACCTGATCAACGCAGGTAAGCAGACGATCACTGAACTGCCCCAGACCGCCTACTTTGACAGCGCCACATCCTTTGGCATGATCCGTGGCGGCAAGATCGCCATGGCGATCCTTGGCGCGATGGAAGTGGCCGAGAATGGCGACCTTGCCAATTGGATGATCCCCGGCAAGCTGGTCAAAGGCATGGGCGGCGCGATGGATCTGGTCGCGGGTGTGGGCCGCGTTGTTGTTGTGATGGATCACACCAACAAGCATGGCGACAGTAAAGTGCTGAAAGAATGCACCCTGCCCCTGACCGGTCAGAAGGTTGTGGATCGCATCATCACAAACCTTGGTGTGCTTGATGTGGTCGCAGGCGGTTTGAAGATTGTCGAAGTGGCGGACGGCGTCACAGAGGATGAACTGCGCGCCGCCACGCAGGCGAAAATCGTCTAGTTATTGTTCACCGCAAACACACAGCCATCCGTCGCCAGCTCTGGCGGCGTGATGCATAAGCCCCGCGCGACGGCGAAGGCCGCCAGAACTTTGGGCACATAGGCCCGGGTTTCTGCGTAAGGCGGCACGCCCTTGTTGTTGGCCACGGCCCCCTCGCCCGCGTTATAGCCCGCAAGGGCCAAAATCGGATCATTGTCAAAATGGCCCATTAACCACGAAAGATAGGCGACGCCGCCTTTGATGTTCTCTTCGGGCGAAATCCGGTCGGTGACACCAAAGCGTTCGGCTGTCGCGGGCATCAATTGCATCAGGCCCTGTGCGCCCGCGCTGCTTTCCGCTGCCGCTTGCCCGGCACTTTCCACCGAAATCAACGCCAGCACCAACGCAGGCGAGACGTTTGTGCCGACGGTTTCTTTCAAAATCGTCTGCCCATGGGCCTGCGCTATGGATTGCAGCGTCTGCAAGCGCGGCGTTGGCACGCCTTTGCCTGCAGGCGGACTACTGATGGCATTCAGGGCGGGTTGCAGGCGTCCCGGTTGGCTGGCGGACAGGTTGGGCGAGACTTCTTCCCAGAACCATTCCAGCCCCGTGACACGGGCGGGGGTTGGATCTTTGGTTTGCGTACCAGCCTCTGCCGGCGCGCTGGGGCCACTTGGGGCAGCGGGTGCGATCTGCACAGTGATCCTGCTCCCGCTACTGCTACTGCCCACACCAACACGCTTGAAGGTAAAGTCGGGCTGGAGCCGCTGAAATTCAGCCGCCGCCGTCTGTGCACAGACCAATGTCGCCGCCACAGCGACCCATTTAAAGAGATTCTTCATTTTTCGCCCGCCTCAACGGTTATTATTAAGATCAGGCATCGCATCAATGTGGCGCATTCCCAAGTGATATGAGAACAATCCCAGCATTCGAATTTGATTGGTCGCAAACAGGCAACGGTAGACATACACGATTCACCTAATTTTAGTCTTTTTATTTAACAAAAACAAATAACTAGATAATTTTATGCAGAAATCTTTTGGCCGCGCGAAATTGCTACACAGGGGTCCAATTCGCGCCGCATTCAACCGCCAAATAGTACTCATCCGAGACAGGGAGCAGGCCAAACAAGAGGCCGGCCAGCACTGATCTGCCCCGGATGTTTGAAACACTAGCGATACCCTGAGGAGGGAAACACATGCTTAACTTTATCAAAAACTTCCGCAACGACGAAGACGGCGCAGTCACAGTTGACTGGGTTGTACTGACAGCTGCTATCGTAGCTTTGGGTCTGGCAGTTGGTACAGCTGTATCAAACGGCGCGACTGACCTGGCTGGCGACGTAGGCACAGAGCTGACAGACATGTAAGTTCCTTCGAAGATCATCTGATCTTCGACATGGATAGGGCCGGACTTCTGCAAAGAAGTCCGGCCCTTCTTCGTATTGAAAGCGCCACTTTCCCCCTGCGACCAGACAGCCAGATTTTGGAAACAGTCTTTTGCTGCATTTGGCTGAAAGGGCAGTTTGTCGGGCGCTTTTGGCCGCAATCGCGCCCAGATTCGCCAATAATCATAACCCATACACCGCAGATTACACGCTGGGCCGCATCCGCTTCCCAGTCCTGCGGGGAAGATACCATAACGATTACCTGTCCTGAGGAGGGACTTTACAATGTTGAACTTTATCAAAAACTTCCGCAACGACGAAGACGGCGCAGTCACAGTTGACTGGGTTGTTCTGACAGCTGCTATCGTGGCTTTGGGCCTGGCTGTAGGGACAGCTGTATCAAACGGCGCGACTGACCTGGCCGGCGATGTGGGCACAGAACTGACAGATATGTAAGTGGGTCGCAGTATCGCGAGATACTGCAGTGACTGGGCTGGGCGGAATGAACGTCTGGCCTGTCACAAACCAAGCCCCCCAAGGCCGGTAGAAAAGCCCGGAATGCGAAACAGTTTGTTCTGCTTAAACACCTTAAGCACACAGTTTCGGGCCCATTTTGCCCAAGTCTTGCCTTAATTCCATATCAACTTCTGATTAACCGTCGCAGATAAAACGCATCCCGAAAAATGGTGGGACGCATGTCTTGCAGCGGATTGGCGATCTGAAAATACCCTGAGGAGGGAAACAAATGCTTAACTTTATCAAGAACTTCCGTAATGACGAAGACGGCGCAGTCACAGTTGACTGGGTTGTTCTGACTGCTGCTATCGTGGCTTTGGGTCTGGCTGTTGGTACAGCTGTATCTGATGGCGCGACTGATCTGGCCACAGACATCGGTGAAGACCTTACAAACATGTAAGGTTCGCCAGTTTGGCGACCGGTAAAGACAATTTGGGGGGTTCGCGCGTTGTTTGATGCGCGAACCCCTCTTCTTTTGCACAATTTTAACTGTTGAAGCCGTAAAAAGCCCAAACCGCGCCATGATCCGACCACACTATCAACCTAACCTCACCCTTGTAGTTTTAGTAACCCGAACCCGGAGTAT
The DNA here is from genome assembly GCA_964414165.1 of uncultured Cognatiyoonia sp. Taxonomy (GTDB): domain Bacteria; phylum Pseudomonadota; class Alphaproteobacteria; order Rhodobacterales; family Rhodobacteraceae; genus Cognatiyoonia. The sequence continues at coordinate 5,885 of CAYPVL010000093.1, read as the reverse complement.
TCCCATGACAACTTTCCTACGCAGATTCCATCATGATGAAAGCGGCGCAGTAACGGTTGATTGGGTCGTCATCACCGGGATGATTGTTCTTTTTGCAGCAACGCTGGGTTACGGGCTGCGCGATACGACAATCGCAGCTGGCGAAGAACTTGGGGAAGAAGTCTCTCAGATGGAGTTCTAATGAGTGTGGGGAAACCCGCGTAACGAGGGCCGTTAGAAAGACGGCCGAGATAAAGAGAAATCGAGGTAAAACAGATGCGCGCGATATTTGGACTAGTTCTGGTCGTTGGCATGGGGCTTGCAGGCTTTGCGGTTTATATGGTGAAGGGTCATTTCGCGGCTCAGGAAGCGATGATTCAGCAGCAGGCTGCGAAAGCACAGGCTATCATCCCAACAGTTGATATTTATGCGGTGAACCGCTCGATCGCCTATGGCGAATTTTTGACATTGGAAGACGTACAGCCAATCAAGCATACCGAAGAATTCCTGCCCGAGGGAACTTTTGCCTCTCAAGAAGAGCTGTTCCCCCAAGGCGTTGACGTCCCCCGCGTTGTTCTGCGCGCGATGGAACCCAATGAACCAGTGACAACTTTGAAGGTCACAGCACCTGGTGAGGCGGCAAGCATCACCACGCGCCTCACAGAAGGTATGCGTGCGTTTTCGATAAACGTCGACCAGACGTCTGGTGTATCGGGCGTACGCCCGGGTGATCGCGTTGATGTTCTTTGGACAGGCAACCTGCCCGGCCTTGAAAACGACGGCACAGAAGTGACCCGCCTGATCGAAACAGGTTTGGAAGTCATTGCTGTGGATCAGTCGTCAGATGTGAACCGCGCGGCTGGTGAAATTGCACGACAGGTCACTGTTCAGGTGTCCCCGCAAGATGTGGCGGACCTGACCCAGGCCAACACAAGCGGTAAGCTGACCCTGTCCCTGCTTGGGCGCGGTGACCAAACTGTCGCCATCGTAAGCCAGACCGACACATATAGCATCACCGGAACAGAGCGGGCGGTTGCACCTGCCCCTACGGCAGCCCCGGTTGTCGAAGAGATTTGCTACCGGATCGAACGCAAAGGTGTTGAGACAATTCAAATCCCGACAGCTTGCACCAACTAAGCGGTTTGCCGGAAATCTGTATCTGAACAAAGCACGCGCTTCATGTAGATGGGGCGCGTGCTTTTTCCCCCACATCTGCCATCTGTTGCCTGTTATCCACATGAAGGGTGCAGTCCAACGTATTGATTATTGCAATGATTCCGCACCTCGGTCATCTTCGCCGGTAATGATGGAAAATAATTTCCGCAATAACCCGTGATCGGAGAGGCAGGTCACAATGACTTATAAAACGATTATGAAGGCGGCAATTGCCGGCTTAACCCTTGCTTTCGTCAGCGCACCTGCGTCTGTCACTGCACAAGAGAACCTGCGCGTCATGCGCGGGGCGCCATCGAGCGCTTTGAACATTCCGATGAGTCGGGCTGTTGTCGTCGAAAGCGATTCACCTTACGCAGAGGTGTCTATCGCAAACCCCAACATCGCCGATTTGTCGACGCTGTCGGACACAACGATCTATGTCCTTGGGAAAGAACCAGGCCGCACAACGATGACCCTTCTGGGTGCCGATGGCCGCTTGATCACCAACGTCGAAATCCACGTCACACCTGACATTGCAGAATTCAAAGAGCGTCTGGAGCAAATTCTTCCCGGCGAACACATTGAAGTGCGCACCGCCAATAACGGCATCGTCTTGTCAGGTACCGTTTCATCCAGTGCACGTCTTGATCGCGCCCTGGATCTGGCCGAGCGTTATGCGCCAGAGCGGGTTTCCAACCTAATGAGCGTCGGTGGCGTCCAGCAGGTGATGCTGAAGGTCCGCTTTGCTGAAATGCAACGCTCTGTCCGCAAGTCACTGTCTTCTTCTGTTGCTGTGCGCGGCACGGCTTTGGGTGATGATCTGGGTATCTTGGGTGGATCACAGACGCTGAACACCACAGGTGGTGTGAATGCTGGTGTCACAGCCGGTACATTGGGTGCGGCGGATAACGCAGGCGCGATGGCCTTTGGCTTTAACGCTGGTGCCCTTGAAGTGGGTATCCTGTTGGAAGCCCTTGAATCACGCGGTGTTGTGCGCACATTGGCTGAACCGAACCTGACCGCGCTCAGCGGGCAAGAGGCGACGTTCCTTGCTGGTGGTGAATATCCTGTGCCAATCGCCAATGGTGATGGCAACGTGAATGTTGACTTCAAACCTTTCGGTGTGTCCCTTGGCTTTATCCCAACGGTTGTTGATGGCGATATCATCAATCTGGACCTTGCTGCATCTGTGTCATCTATTGACCCGACTGTCGGCGTGTCCGTGTCCGGCTTTGCGTTAAACGGGTTCAGAACCCGCGAAACAAAGACAACTGTGCAGATGCGTGATGGCGAAAGCTTTGCAATCGCTGGCCTGTTGTCGGATGACTTTCAGGACATCAACGGCCAAGTGCCATGGTTGGGCGACGTGCCTGTCCTCGGTGCGCTGTTCCGGTCGGCTGAATATCAGCGCGAGCAGACAGAATTGGTCATCATCATCACACCGCATCTGGTCACACCAACCCGCGGCGAAGCCCTTGCCTTGCCAACGGACCGTGTGCAGCCACCAACCGAACGTGATCTCTTCCTCTTTGGCCGTGTTGCCGCAGATGAAGCGCCCACAACAGGTGGTGCCGGTGAAGTCGCCCGCCAGGACTTTTCTGGGTCCTACGGCTACGTCCTTGACGAATAAGATTGGGAGCGAGAGCAATGAAATACCTACTTACAGCGACCATCGCCACGGGCCTTCTTGCCGGATGTGCAAACCAACAGGCAGGCAGCTTTAACAACGAAGCGGGCATCACAGTTGTGGACCGCGGTGACTTTGGCAACGCCACGATGAACAATACGTTGATCCAAACAGGCCAAGCCAGCTACACCGTGAACCTGCAGCGCCGGTTCGCAGAGGAAGTGTCAGACACAGTCACTTTTGCCTTTAATTCCAGCGAGTTGTCTGCAGGTGCGCAAGCAACTTTGGATAGCCAGGCAGCCTGGATCAAGCAGTTCCCAGAGATCCGCTTCAAGGTCTATGGTCACGCAGACGCCGTGGGCAGCAACGCCTACAACCAGCGTCTGGGTCTGCGCCGCGCACAAGCTGCGGTCAGATATCTGGTCAGCCAAGGCATTAGCCGTAGCCGTCTGGAAGCCGTGGCTTCATTCGGGGAAACCCGCCCTGTAGTCAACACAGGCGGCCCCGAAATGCGCAACCGCCGCACAGTGACAGAAGTGTCTGGTTTCGTTGAAAACCACCCGACTGTTCTGAACGGTAAATACGCCGAAGTGATTTTCCGCGAATACGTTGCAAGCGCCACGCTTGAATCGCCTTGGGAATTCCAAGACCAAGGTGGTGGTGGCGGAGAAGGTGGCGGCGGCGACGAATAAGTCCCCTTCCCCTTCGAAAGTGCAGCCTAAAATTGTTGACGCCAGCCCCCCGGTTGGCGTCAACATTCGTTTAAAAAACCCATGATCGTCGCGAGATATCGCACAATTGGAGTTTTTTAGCCCAATTTCCGTCACGATTGTCTTCGATATTCACCGCAATGGGATCGTTCCGTGCGTGGTTTCCACGCGGGACGGGGAAGTTGACGATAGCTGGTGACGAGAATTTCACCCTTTCCGGCTAACGTCGTCTTTGCCCGCAATGACAAGGACGTAGGCTATGACAAGTAACGCTGCACTGAAGACTGAACCGCAACCGATCGTCGCATGTACGATCAGCCGCGACGTGCAGAATTTCGATCTTCTGATTGAGGATATGGAAACCGCCTTGGGTGAAACCTGGGGTGATCTGCATTTTGATGATGTACTTCCCTTCCTGCGGCAGCCCGAAGCCCGCGCCCTTGAATTCTTTGCCGTCGCGATGGACAGCGAAGACGAAGCCAACATCGACCAGATCAAAGAGATTATTGCCGCGGCCAAAGCTCAGAAAATCAAGGTGATCCTGATCACCGAAGATGTCAGCCCCGCCGTTCTGCACCAATTGCTGCGCGAAGGTGGCGATGAATTTGTCCCCTACCCGCTGCCCGAAGATGAACTTGCCAACGCGATTGAACGTGTTCTGACCCCGGCTGAGGAAACGCCAATTGCACCCGAACTTCAGAACAAACTGAAAGCCACAGGCGACCGTGAAGGTGTCTTGATTGCTGTTCACGGTATGGCTGGCGGCACGGGGGCCACGACTTTGGCTGTGAACCTTGCATGGGAATTGGCCAATATCGAAAAGGAAAATGGCCCACGCGTGTGTCTGCTTGATCTGGATTTCCAATTCGGCTCGACCGCGACGGCGCTTGATCTACCGCGCCGCGAAACGGTGCTGGAAATGCTGTCAGATACCGAAGCGATGGACAGCGATTCCTTCATGCAGGCGATGCTGACCTACGAACAAAAGCTGAATGTCCTGACCTCGCCCACGGATATGATCCCGCTTGATCTTGTCTCACCCGAGGATATTGGCCGCGTTCTTGAAGTGGCGCGCACGAATTTTGATTATGTTGTCATCGACATGCCATCAACCATGGTCGAATGGTCCCAGACCGTTCTTGAAGCTGCGCATGTTTACTTTGCGACGCTGGAATTGGACATGCGGTCGGCCCAGAACACCCTGCGCCTTAAGCGCGCGCTGCAATCTGAAGATCTTCCTTTTGACAAGCTGCGCTTTGTGCTGAACCGCGCCCCCGGCTTTACCGATCTGAACGGCAAAAGCCGCGTCAAGCGTCTGGCCGAAAGCCTTGGCATCAACATCGAAGTGCTTTTGCCCGATGGCGGCAAACCTGTTGGCCAAAACTCAGACCATGGCGTGCCGATGGCCGAGGGGATTCCAAAGAACCCAATGCGTAAAGAAATCCTGAAACTGGCAGCCTCGGTTCATGCAGTGAACCAGGACGCAGAAGCCCGCGGGTAACGAGGTAACATAATGTTCTCTAAGTATAAAAAGCCAGATTCTCAGAAACCGGCAGATGACGCACCAAAGCTTGCGGCCGTGCCCGATACCCCGGCAGAGGCCGCTAAATCCCTGATGAAGGCCCGCCCCGTCAAAGCGGCAGAGGCCGCACCGATGGATCGCGAGAAAAAGCGCAAAGAACGCCTGTCAGAAATCAAGCTGGAGATGCATAAATCCCTGCTGGACAACCTGAACCTTGCCGCGCTTGAAACCGCGACCGAGGCTGAGTTGCGCCAGGAAATCAACGCGATCACCTCTGAATCGCTTGAGGAAATGGGCATCGTTCTCAACCGCGATGAACGCACCACCCTGGCACAGGATTTGTTCTTTGAAGTTACGGGCCTTGGCCCGCTTGAAACGCTTTTGAAAGACGAAACCGTCAACGATATTCTGGTGAACGGGCCACAGCAGATTTTTGTGGAACGCTCAGGCAAGCTTGAACTGACCGACATCACTTTTAAGGATGAAAAGCACCTGTTGCGGATTATCGATAAGATCGTGTCCGCCGTGGGTCGCCGCGTTGATGAATCAAACCCTTACGTCGATGCCCGCTTGGCCGATGGGTCGCGTTTCAATGCGATGGTGCCACCGATTGCGGTGGATGGATCGCTTGTTTCCATTCGTAAGTTCAAGAAAGATAAACTTGGAATCGAAGACCTTGTGAAATTCGGGGCCTTTACCGAAGAAATGGCCGCATATTTGCAGGCCGCTGTGTCCACCCGCCTGAATGTCATCGTGTCTGGCGGTACGGGTTCTGGTAAAACAACCACGCTGAACGCCCTGTCGTCCTTCATTGATGACGATGAACGCATCCTCACGATTGAGGATACGGCGGAACTTCAACTGCAACAAACGCACGTGGGCCGGATGGAAA
>CAYPVL010000092.1:0-11763 GCA_964414165.1 uncultured Cognatiyoonia sp. | reverse complement strand
ATCATATGCAGGAAGCCGGGGCGACGCTGGTGCAAGAACTGGCTTATACTTTGGCAGATGGGCGCGAATATGTGCGCGCCGCGATTGCGCGCGGCATGGATGTGGACGCGTTCGCGGGTCGTTTGTCGTTCTTTTTTGCGATCGGCATGAACTTTTTCATGGAGGCGGCCAAACTGCGCGCCGCCCGGCTTTTGTGGTCACGCGTGATGAGCGAATTTAATCCCAAGACCCCACGGTCCAGCATGTTGCGCACCCATTGCCAGACCAGCGGTGTGTCTTTGCAAGAGCAGGACCCTTATAACAACGTCATCCGCACCGCTTACGAGGCGATGAGCGCGGTGCTTGGCGGCACACAGTCCCTGCACACGAACGCGTTGGACGAAGCCATCGCCTTGCCCACGGACTTTGCCAGCCGGATCGCGCGCAACACGCAACTGATCCTGCAGGAAGAAACGGGCGTCACCAACGTGGTCGACCCGCTTGCCGGGTCCTACTACGTCGAAAAGCTGACGCATGATCTGGCCGAGGAGGCATGGAAGCTGATCGAAGAAGTCGAAGATATGGGGGGCATGACCAAAGCCGTCGCATCCGGCATGCCCAAGCTACGGATTGAGGAGTCCGCGGCCACAAGGCAGGCGATGATCGACCGGGGCACCGAGGTGATCGTCGGCGTAAACAAATACCGGCTCGACCAGGAAGACCCCATCGACATCCGCGATATCGACAATTCCGCCGTGCGCGACAGCCAGATCGCGCGGATCAACCAAACCAAAGCGCAAAGGGACGAGGGGGCGTGCCAAGCCGCCCTTACCGAAATCACACGGCGCGCAAGCGAGGGGGGCAACCTGCTGGATGCCGCCGTCACCGCCGCCCGCGCCCGCGCCACAGTCGGAGAAATCAGCATGGCCATTGAAAAAACATTCGGACGGCACCGGGCCGAGGTCAAAACACTCGCCGGGGTTTACGGGGCTGCATATGAAGGGGACGCAGGCTTCGCCGCAATCCAAAAGTCGGTCGAAGACTTCGCCAAAGACGAAGGCCGCCGCCCGCGCATGCTGGTCGTAAAAATGGGCCAAGACGGGCACGACCGGGGCGCAAAAGTCATCGCAACCGCCTTCGCTGACATCGGCTTTGACGTGGACGTCGGCCCGCTGTTCCAAACCCCAGAAGAGGCGGCACAAGACGCCATCGACAACGATGTGCACGTCATTGGGATCAGCTCTCAGGCCGCAGGGCACAAGACCCTCGCACCCAAGCTGGTCAAAGCCTTGGAGGCCGCCGGGGCCGGGGACATCCTTGTCATCTGCGGCGGCGTCATCCCACAGCAAGATTACCAATTCCTCTACGATGCAGGCGTCAAAGCGATCTTCGGGCCGGGCACCAACATCCCCCACGCCGCCGAAGACATCCTCAAACTCATCCGGGAAGCGCGCAGCTAATGTCTTCTTTTGAATGAAAATATGCCCGCCGGAGGCATCAGAGTTTCACGGAAACTCTGATGCCAAATTTTCGGCGAAAATTTGAACCACCGAAAGGCGCAAATGCTGCAATTCGATCATATCGCCATCGCGACAAGCGACCTTGCCACCGGCACGGCCGAGATCGCAAAAGCGCTCGGTGTGCCGCTGCAACCGGGCGGCAAACACGCGCATTACGGCACGCACAATACGCTGCTTGGCCTTGGTGATATCTACCTTGAAGTCATCGCCAAAGACCCGGACGCACCCGTAAAAACCTACCCCACATGGTTCAACCTTGACCATTTCAGCGGCCCCACAAGGCCCGCCAACTGGATCTGCCGTACCCCTGATTTCGCGCAGGCCCCACCCGAAGTTGGCCCAGCGGTCCAACTGCAACGCGACAGTATCCGTTGGGAACTGACCGTCCCAGACGACGGCGGGCTGCCCTTCGATGGGGCCTACCCCAGCTTGCTGCGCTGGGCCCCCGGCATCACACCGCCCGCGCAATCACTGCCTGACAGGGATTGCCGCCTGACCTCATGGATTATCAGCCACCCCGATGCCGAAAACATCGCCGCGATGGTTACGATCACTGACCCAAGGGTCAGCTTCGAAACCGGCCCCGCCAGTTTCCGCGCCGTGATCGACACGCCAACAGGCCCGGTCACACTCGCATGATCCGTCCGGCAACCCCTGCGGATGCAGCTGCGATCCAAACCATTTGGAATGATCTGATCCGCACAACCACGGTGACGTTCAACAGTGTCCAGAAGACCAAAGCCGAGGTCGCAGAGCTGCTGAAAGACCGCCCCGTCTTTGTGGCTGACACAGAACAAGTCGTTGGTTACGCGACATACGGCCCTTTCCGCGGCGGGGTCGGCTATCAACATATCGCCGAACACTCTATCGTGCTCAGGCAAGACGCCCAAGGCCAAGGCCTTGGGCGCAAGCTGGTGGATGCCATCGAAAGCCACGCAAAAGCCAGTGATATCAATAGCCTCATCGCAGGCGTCAGCGGCGAAAACGAGGCCGGCATCGCCTTCCATTCGCACCTTGGCTTTCGCGAAGTGGGCCGCATCCCAAACGCAGGCTTCAAATTCAACCGCTGGATCACGCTGGTCCTCATGCAAAAACACCTCTGACATTCGCGCGGCCTTGCGCTAAACAAGGCACATGTCGATCTGGTCCCGCATCTCTGACGCCATCTCTGCCCTTGCGGCGGGCGAAGGGCTGTCGGCTGTCTTTGAAAAACTGCGCACGCCCCCCGAACGCACCGTCGGCTTCACCATCGCTGTGATCGCGCTGGGCGCAAAGATGGCCAAGGCCGACGGGCAGGTGACACGTGACGAAGTGACCGCTTTTCGCCAGATATTCCACATCCCAAAGGCGGAAGAGGCGAACGCCGCCCGTGTCTTCAACCTCGCCCGCACGGACGTGGCGGGGTATGACCAATACGCCTATCGGATCAAAGCCATGTACGGCGATGACACAGCCCCACTTGCAGACCTGATGGAGGGGCTGTTCCACATCGCGCTTGCCGACGGCATCTACCATCCGGGCGAGGATGCATTCCTGCACGAAGTCGCGCGCATCTTCGGCTTTGACGACCGCCAATTCAGCCGGATTCGGGCACAATTCGTCGAAGATGCCGCGCGGGATCCCTACGATGTTTTGGGCGTCGATCCAAACGCACCCATGGAAGACATCCGCGCAGCTTGGCGCGCGCAGGTGCGCGAAACGCACCCCGACAGATTGGCCGCGCGTGGCGTCCCGGAAGAGGCGGTCAAACTAGCCGAAAAGCGCATGGTTGCGATCAACCGGGCGTGGGAAGAAATCAACGAAAGCCGGGCTGCATGAAGCTTGCGACCTACAATGTCGAGTGGTTCGACCGGTTGTTTGACGATGCCGGGCTGCTGGTCAATGATGACCGCTGGTCGGGACGTTGGGATATCACAACGGCCATGCAGACGGATGCTTTGGGCCATGTTTTCCGCAGCTTAGATGCTGATGCGATCATGATCATTGAAGCACCAGACAGCAGCAGGCGGCGTGACGGGGTCTTTGCACTGGAAAGCTTTGCCGAACATTTCGCCCTGCGCACAAACCGCGCGCTGGTCGGTTTTGCCAATGACACCCAGCAGGAAATCGCGCTGCTTTATGATCCCAAAGTGTGCCGCGCTGAACATACGCCACTGGGCGATCCGCAGTTTGATCAAGCCTTCCACATGGACCTTGATCTTGATGCGCATCCCGACCCGATCACATGGTCCAAACCGCCGCTTGAAGTGACGCTGACCCATGGGCAAAAGCAGCTTCAACTTATCGGCGTGCACGCCAAATCCAAAGCGCCCCACGGTGCGGCGAATGAGGCCGAGGCGACGCGCATTTCCATCGCCAACCGGCGCAAACAACTGGCGCAATGCATCTGGCTGCGCGCACGGATCGAACAACACCTTACTGCGCATAACTCCTTGATCGTCATGGGGGATTTCAACGATGGGCCGGGATTGGATGAATACGAAAAGCTTTTCGGGCGCTCCAGTATTGAAATCGTTCTTGGCGAAGGATCAGGCACCCAGCTTTTCGACCCGCACGCAAAGCAAGCCCTGTCGCGGCGGCTTGGGGCAAGCCCCACAACCTCGCGCTTCCGGCGCAAAGGCAAGCCTTATCTGCAAGCATTGCTTGACTACATCATGGTGTCCCCCGATATCGCGGCGACCAACCCCGATTGGCAAATCTGGCATCCCTTCGATCACCCCGCATGCTACGAAAATATCCCCCTGCGCGAAGCGCTCCTCACTGCCTCTGATCACTTCCCGGTCATGCTGACCCTGCCGGATTGATTTGGGATTTTGGGCAAGACCCCCTATATTAACCTCATGAAACAGATTGCAGCATTCGCCCTTGCGCTTGGCCTCAGCACCGCGCCCGCCATCGCCGAAGACAAAGAGGAAGGCCTGAACCTGATGCAGGAAGGGGCTGAACTTTTGCTGCGTGGGCTGATGAACGACATGGAACCAGCCATTGATGATTTGCGCGGCATGCTTGAAGAATTTGGGCCTGCCATGGAACTTTTCGCCCAAGAAATGGGGCCAGTCCTGTCAGAAATGCTGCGCAATGTGGATGACATCCGGCACTACGAACAGCCTGAGTTCCTGCCCAACGGCGATATCATCATCCGGCGCAGCCCTGATGCGCCATTGTGGCGCGCGCCAGAAGCACAAGAAGACCCCAGTGGTGAGATCGAACTTTAAACGCCGCACCCCATAGCGCTTTTTGTCAAAATACACCTGCCGGCGGCCACAATCCGCACGCCAGCAGCGTGGGGCAATGACCGCATCACAATCTACTTTTTGAACTTCACCCGCGGATCAGCGCCAATCGCATTGGCCAATGCTGCCAGACGCGCCTCGGCCACTTCGCCAAACAAAGGACGGGCGTTTGCGCTTAAATACAGCGTCAGCTCAGCCTTTTTCTTGGACCACTTCAGCTTACCGGGTGGTTGATCCCCCGAAAGCCACAGCATCGCGCCAAGACGCATTGCCTTGCCCAGAACCTCGGCCTCGGCGCGTTCTTTGGCTGTGAGCATGTCATAGAGCGGGATCATCCAGGATGCGTTTGATTTATTGGTGTAACGGGTCAGCAGGGCCAGCCCCAGATAGATGCGTTCACTATGTTTCAGCCCCCCTAAATTCGCGCGGGTGGCGTTATCAAAGGTCACTTCGGCGCGGTAATCAGGATGGGCGCGCCAACTGACGTCATGCAAAAGACAGGCCGCGCGCAGGATGCGCTTTTTCTGCCAACCAGCCCGGGGAAATAGGGGGATCACGAAATCATAAAGCAAGCGCCCAAAGCCCGGCAGGCGTGCATCCTTATTTTCCGCATAACGCGCAGCTTCAATCAAAGGATCACGTTCGCGCAGTTGCTTGGGCATCTGTTCATACAGCATCCCCTCGCGGATGCCGTATGAGGAAACGGCAATATCCTTGGGCTTAAAGACGCGGATCACTTCTTTCAGGACCTCGGATGCATAAGGCACCAGCGCCATCCGGCTTTCGGAAATCCCACAGCGCCCGCGCAATTCGGTCAGGTCAGATTTGCGAATGTAGTCGGTTGTGTGCCCCACGCGCCGCGCGGTCATGCGGTATTCGTGCAGGACGGTCAGCGGATAATGCCGCCGCTCCATATCCACCCGCGCGATCGCCCGCCATGATCCACCCACAAGGAACAGACGTTGGCCTTTGGGGTTGCCCATCGTGTCGTGCATCGCGGCGACCGTTTCACGGATATAGGCCTTGCGTGCTTTGCGCCCGCCCTTGATTTCGCGCAGCTTCAAGGGCCCCAAAGCCGATGTCGTGCGCAGGCCGACGTTGCCGTCTTTCAGATCGGCAAGCTCCATTGAGGATCCGCCGATATCGCAGACCAACCCATATGATCCGGGCCAGCCCAGCAGCACGCCTTGGGCTGACAGCCGCGCCTCTTCTTCGCCGTCGATGATCCAGATTGTGACGCCGGTTTCGCGCAGCACCTCGTCACAAAATTCCCGCCCATCCGAACTGTCGCGCACAGCCGCCGTTGCCACTGCCGTCAGCGGCAGGATGCCCATGCCTTCGGCAAGTGCGGCAAAGCGGCGGATCGCAGAAAGCGCCCGCACGCGCCCTTCGGGGTTCAGATGGCCCGTTTCAGACAGGCCCGCCCCCAGCGCGCACATGATTTTTTCGTTGTAAAAATAAGCAGGAGAGCGCGCGGCCCCATCAAAGACCACAAGCCGGACCGAATTTGACCCAACATCAATCACACCCACCCGGCTAAGTTGCCGGGCGATATCGTCATTGAACAACGGACGCCCGAAGGGGCCCCAATCGATGTTGTCAGTGTTTGTCATGCGATTGCCGCCTTCGGTTCCCCATGCGCTTTGTGTGAGCATAAAGCGGGAAGGTCAATTATTGTCGAAAAAATGCCCTGCGGATCACTATCCGCAGGGCTCATTGAGTTCCAGCAATTTGATAAGTTTAGTGGGTGACTGCTCACACCATTCCCTACCCAGGACTTTCTGGCTAACGCGACTTGCTTAACCAGATATGACTAAACGCGCGATAAATGGCCAAATGACAGATTAAATAAAGTCAAGTGGCTTAAGTATTGATTTTATTTACTAATCATCAGTGTGTGTTAACCGTGGGACGTCTGATGCGCCTGCCGATCCGCGCCCAGACAGCGACGGGTTTTCCATGAAAAACCGGTGGCAATTAAATGCGAACGTATCTTCGGGGATTTCAGCACGGGTGAATGTACCATCGCCTGACATCACCCAACTTTGCGCAACGTCATGCAGGTTGGCGGCCATAATCTGGCTGACGATCTGGGCTTTCACTGTGCTGTTCTTGATTTCGACCAATGTCTCGACCCGGCGGTTTAGATTGCGCCCCATCCAATCCGCTGAACTGATGAAGACCCGCGCCTTGTTCGAGGGCAGGGCCTTGCCGTTCCCGAAACAGACGATCCGCGAATGCTCTAAAAACCGGCCCACGATAGATTTCACCCGGATGTTTTCAGACAGGCCCTTCACGCCGGGGCGCAGCCCGCAGATGCCGCGCACAACAAGGCTGATCTGCACGCCCGCCTGAGAGGCGGCATAAAGCGCATCAATCACGTCCTCTTCGATCAGGCTGTTCATCTTGGCCCAGATCGTCGCAGGCTTGCCGGCTTCGGCATGTTCAATCTCATCCGCGATCATCGCAAGCAGGTTTGATTTCAGATGGATCGGTGCGATGGACAGGTTTTCAAGCGCTTCTGGCTGGGCATAGCCCGACAGATAGTTGAACACCTTTGTGGCATCCCGCCCCAGCTTTTTATCACAGGTAAACAGCGACAGGTCGGTGTACACCCGCGCGGTGATGGGATGGTAATTGCCGGTGCCAAAGTGGGTATAGGTGACAAGCTTGTCGCCTTCGCGCCGCACGATGGTGCTGATTTTGGCGTGGGTTTTGTAGTTGAGGAAGCCGTAAACCACATGCGCGCCTGCACGTTCAAGGCGACGGGATTGGCGGATGTTGGCGGCTTCATCAAAGCGCGCTTTCAGTTCAACAAGGGCGGTGACGGATTTGCCTTCTTCGGCGGCCTCGCACAGCGCCTCGACGATGGGGGACTGGTTTGAGGTGCGATACAGCGTCTGTTTGATTGCCACGACATCCGGGTCACAGACCGCTTGCTTCAAAAAGCGCACGACCATGTCGAAAGTTTCATAAGGGTGGTGCAGCAGCATATCTTTTTGGCAGATCGCGGCGAACATATCGCCTTCGTGATCCTGCACCCGTTCGGGGACGCGCGGCACAAAGCTGGGCCAAAGCAGATCGGGGCGTTCGTCCAGAACCAATTCCCGCAGATCGGCAATCCCGATCAGCCCGGCGACTTCCACGACAGCATCATCGCCGACCCGTAATTCGTGCATGATCAGCTTTCGCAAGGGTTTCGGTGCATTGCTTGAAATCTTGAGGCGTACCACCTCGCCCCGGCGGCGGCGTTGGAGGGCGGTTTCAAATTCGCGCACAAGGTCTTCGGCCTCATCCTCAAGTTCCAGGTCACTGTCGCGCAGCAGCTTGAAACCACATGACCCTTTCATTTTATGTCCAGGATAAAGGCGACCCACAAAAAGCAAAAGCAGCTCTTCCAGCGGCAGGAACCGCACGCATGCGTCGCCCGGCAGGCGGATAAAGCGCGGGATTTGTGCGGGCACAGGCAGCAGGGCAAACAGTGGCTTTTTGTCTTTGATCCGTTCCAGTTGCAGCGCCAGCGCAAAGCCTTCGTTGGGCAGGAACGGGAAGGGGTGTGCGGGGTCAATCGCAAGGGGCGACAGCACCGGAAAGACCTGTTCAAGGAACACATCATCAAGATAAGCGGTGTCCGCGTCGCTGATATCGGCACCCAGCAAAATCTTGATCCCCGCCTCGGCCATTTCAACGCGCAAGGCGACCAGCACCTGTTGCTGGCGATCCATCAGCGCACGCGCGTCATTATTGATGATTTCCAATTGTTCGGCAGGGGTCAGCCCGTCGATGCTTGGGGTTGCGTTGTTTTCAAGCACAAGTTCGCGCAGGCCCGCCACACGCACGGTAAAGAATTCATCCAGGTTCGTGGCCGAGATTGACAGAAACCGCAGCCGTTCCAGCAGTGGCACGCGGGGGTTTTCCGCCTCTTCCAGCACGCGCCAATTGAACCCAAGCCACGACATTTCGCGGTTCACAAAGCGCGCGGGGCTTGTGAAATCAATATCAAGTTCAATCGGGTCCGGCATGGCCCCGTCTAGGAAATCAGCTTGCATCATTCAGGCTTTCATCACTGCAAACCATTGCAGTTTCGCCACAAATTATGCGCCCTGATCACCTGTCTTGTCCAGCAGCGCGGTGGCCATTTTGACCGAAGCGGGCTTTTTATCCACGAAAGCCGCGTGATCCAGCCGCGCGACAATGTCTTGCACTGCGACATACGACCGTTCGATCCGGGTCGACAGAAACTGCACAACGCTGGCGGGCGGGATCACTTGGCGATCTGCGAAAAGCTTCATGATCAGCACTTGCAGCAGCATATCATCGGGGTCTTCAATCGCCACCGGCGTTGTCGCCTGCATCCGGCTGGCCAGATCCGGCAGGGCGATGTTCCAGCGCGCGGGCGGGCTGCGGTCGGTCATAAGAAGGGGCAGGGCGGCGCTGGCCATATGGTTGTGCAGATGGAACATCGCTTCTTCGCGCTGCGCGGGAAGGGCCGACATATCTTCGATGACCAATGCGCCGTTGGGCCGCAAGCCTTCGGACAGGTCGGCGGCTGTCATGATCATTGCATCTGTGTTTACTTGGAAAACGCGCGCCAAGTGGCTTTTGCCGCAGCCCTCTGGGCCGGTCAGCACCAGCTTGCCTGCGGGCCATGCATCCGGGGTCTGGATCAGATCAGCGGCGACGCGGTTGGCGTCTGATACGAAGAAATCCTCGGGCCGCAGCGCTTCGTCGCGCGGCCAGTCAAATACAAGTTGCTCGGGCATGGTTATTCTTTTCCGCTGACGCCTTGGTACAGTCTGCCGCTGCGATACTGCTCAATTCCGAAACGTGCAAGCACCCCAAGCAGGGCGGCCACTGGAACGGCCACAAGCATTCCGACAAACCCGAAAAGTGAGCCGAAGACCGACAGCGCAAACAGCAGCCAGACCGGGTGCAGGCCAACGGATTCACCGACCAGTTTGGGGGTCAGAATGTTGCCTTCAAGGAATTGGCCGATCACGAAAATGGCTGCGACAATCCCGATGCGCACCCAATTTGTCGTCCCGCCGCCATCATCAAGCGGGATTGCGCCCCACCATTGAAACAGCGCCAGCCCCACCGCCAACACCCCACCGACAAGCGCGCCGACGTAGGGAATAAAGGTGATCAGCCCCGCGACTGACCCGATGACGATCCCAAAGTTCAGCCCCGCCAGCGACAGGGCAATGGCGTAGTAAAGCCCGAGCACGATGCAAACCGTGCCTTGCCCCCGGATAAATGAGGCCAGCGTATCATCCATTTCGCGTGCAAGCCGCCGGATCGTATCCACATGGTCACGCGGCAGCAGGTCGTCGATTTTGACGACCATATTGTCCCAGTCGACCAGCAGATAAACGGCCACGACCGGCACGATTACGATCAGGACCATGACGTTCAGGATTCCAAGCGCACCGGTGAACAATGTGTTGACCAATTCGCCGCCCCGATCCTGAACCAGTGTCGCGATTTTGTCCAATTGGGCGCGGATTGTGCTGCCTTCATCCGCCCAACCGGGGAAGCGGTCTGACAGGGCTGATTGCGCGCTGTCGATAAAGGCGGGCACTTGCTGGATCAGCCCAGAGGTTTCGCGCACCAGTGTCGGGATGACCAGCAGCACCAGAAGCAGAAACAAAAGGGCCGCAGCAAGCGTGATGATCATCACCGCGATGGCCCGGCTACATCCCATGCGTTCAAGCCGATCCGCAATCGGATCAAGGCAGTAGGCAATCGCCCCGCCCAGCACAAATGGCAGGATCACGTCCCCAAGCAAATAAAGGGCTGCCACGAAGATCGCAATCGCGATCCCCCAGTATTTCGCCTGTTGTTGGACCGGAAGCCCCATTGATCACCTGCTTGATTGCTATGGGTGAATATGTGCGGGATGGGGCGCGCTGATGCAAGTGTACTTGCGAAAATGTTTCGCGTGCGAAACATATTATGTAATGTTGTCAGTAACTTGTTGTTAAGAAATTCGGGCGACGCATGGATGCGCCGCCCGAAAGATCACCTAGTGGCAGGCTGGGCGTGTGCCCGGCAGCAGCACCTTGTCGATCACGTGGATCACACCGTTTGAGGCTTGGATATCCGCAATCACTACATTGGCTGTCTGGCCCGTGCCGTCTGCGATTGTGACGCCGCCATGCGCTGTGATGCACAGACGCTCGGACGCGAGGATGGGCTTGTAATAGTTTGCACCGGCAGCAAACTGCCCTGATGTCAGCTTGCGATCATCCACATGGTAAAGCAGCACATCGGTCAGCTGGCCTTTGTTTTCAGGTTTCAGCAGCGTTTCAACTGTGCCTGCGGGCAGGGCCGCGAAAGCGTCATTCACAGGCGCATAAACCGTAAACGGGCCGGGGCCGGACAGTGTTTCGGCCAAACCTGCGGCTGTGACGGCGGCGACAAGTGTTGAAAACCGCTCGTCCGCGACGGCGATGTCGACGATTGTCTCAGCAGCAGCGGATGATGTCAGTGCAGATGCGGCAACGGCAGCAGCCGCCAAAGTTGTCTTGATTGTCATAATGTGTTCCCTCGTTTTTGTTGATAACGCCCGGTTGGCGTGTAGATAGGGATACGGGGCATGATCACGACTGGTTCACTTTGCTGACAGCAATGTCAGATCGCTGACATCTTTGATCCAGCCCGCAATTCAAAGCGTAAAAGCGCCCCTTATCTTGTAGAGCCAGATCGTTTGCCGTAGGTCTAGCAAGCAACGTCAAACACAGGTTAACCCCATGCGCCTTTCCCGCTATTTTCTGCCCGTTCTGAAAGAAACCCCGCGCGAGGCGCAGATCGTTTCGCACCGCTATATGCTACAGGCGGGTATGATCAAACAGGCCAGCGCCGGCATCTATTCTTGGCTGCCTTTGGGCTACAAGGTGCTGAAAAAGATCGAAAACATCGTCCATGAGGAACAGGCCAAGGCCGGCCATCATGCGATGCTGATGCCCACGATCCAATCGGCTGACCTGTGGCGCGAAAGCGGCCGCTATGATGCCTACGGTGAAGAAATG
>CAYPVL010000091.1:0-11825 GCA_964414165.1 uncultured Cognatiyoonia sp. | reverse complement strand
GCATATGCACTTCGTCGATGATGTAGATTTTGTACCGGGCCGAGGCTGCGCGATAGTGAACCGAGTCGATGATTTCCCGGATATCGCCGACCCCAGTGCGCGACGCGGCGTCCATCTCCATCACATCGACGTGCCGCCCTTCCATAATCGCGGTGCAATGTTCGCAGACACCGCAAGGATCGGTCGTGGGTTTGCCCGTCCCATCAGGGCCGATGCAGTTCATCCCCTTGGCGATGATCCGCGCCGTCGTTGTCTTCCCGGTGCCCCGGATCCCCGTCATGATGAAAGCCTGCGCAATGCGATCCGCCTCAAACGCGTTTTTCAGCGTGCGCACCATCGCGTCTTGCCCGACGAGGTCGGCGAAGGTCTCGGGCCGGTATTTGCGGGCGAGGACTTGGTAGGCGGCTTGTTCGGACATGGGTGCTTTCGTGGGATTCGGGCTTTGATGCAGACTAGGGGGCGGGCGCGCCAAGGTCCACTGTTGCCGGATGGCGCGCGCTGGGTTATCACGGGTTTGCCCTGACAGGGGGCATCCTGGTTCGCGGACAGCTGAGAACGGCACCTGTAAAACAACCTTTCAGACAGACCATTTGGTCTTTCTCATTGGCCCGGGCAGCGAACCAGCGGGCATAGTCTGTGAGGAAGCCCATGACAGATCCCCTTGATAATTTCCGCCGCGATGCGAAGGCGTTGCACACATCCTATGACGCGATGGATGCGGAGGCCCGCGCCCGTGTCGAGATGTATGTGAAGCCGGACAAGCTGCTGAAGCATGCAGATTTCCTGCATGTGATTGCCCGCGAACAGACCTTTGCCACGTGGCCTGCCATGAAAGATGCGATCACCCGTTTGGGGATGGATCGCGCTGCGCGCCAGCGCCGCATGGAGATTGCGGTGATCAACGGATCAACGGCGGTCATCCGCGATCTGGCATTTGACGATCCCGGCGTGTCCGAAGGCAATCCGATGCTGGCCATTGCCCTATGTGAGGTCGATCATGTGCAGCGATGGCTGGCCAAGACGCCGGATGCGGCAACCCAGATCCTATCGCCCCGTGGCCGCCCCATTCACCAGTTGGCCTTTTCCCGCGTTTTGCAGGTCTGGCCCAAACGCGCGGCGGATATGCTTAGCGTTGCGGCGATGTTGGTGGACGCGGGGGCTGATGTCAGCGATGTCTATAAAGCTGCGCCTGAGACGATGTATGGCAAAGTGACCCCGCTTTATGGCGCGATTGGCTTTGCCAATAATATGGTTCTGGCGCAGTGGCTTCTTGATCAGGGGGCCAATCCGACCGACCCGGAGGCGCTTTATCATGGTTGTGAGATTGGCCATGCGGAGGGTATCCGCATGCTTTGTAAAGCAGGGGCTGATCCCAATGGCACCAATGCCCTGAAACGTGCGATGGATTTTGATGATCCTGAGATGGTGGGCCTGCTTTTGGATGCAGGCACTGATCCGAATGAGGGGCATGACGGCTGGACCAGTTTGCATCATGCGGCCTTGCGCATGTCCTCGTCCGAGGTGTGTGACTTGCTGCTTAAGGCTGGTGCTGATCCGTCGGTGATTGGCCATGGGATCAGCGCGTATTCTGCGGCAAAGGTCTATGGCAATCATGCTTTGGCGCAGATGATGGAGCCTGTTCCTTTGTCCCCCGAAGAAGAACTTCTTGCCCAAGCGGTGACCGGCGATGTTCCGGATGGAACCTATATTGATCCCAACAAACTGCCTGAGATTTATCTGGGATTGGTCCGTGAATTTGCGGGTGCGCCTGCAAAGCTGGATCATCTGAAGGCCCTGATCAAGATCGGGATGCCATGGGATCGGGGTGACGGGTCGGGGGTGACCCCGGTGCAGATTGCCGGGTGGCAAGGGCAGCCAGAAATGCTGGCCTATTTCCTAGGCCTTAAGCCTGATCTGGGCCATCGCAACGCCTATGGCGGGGGGATCATCGGGTCAACCTTGAACGGTGCGATGAACAATCCCGAACGCGCCGGGCGTGACTATGTTGAATGTTTGCGCCTGATCCTTGAGGAAGGCGTCGCCTTGCCCCAGAACGCGATTTGGGTGTCAGGTCTGCCAGAGGTCAACGCATTTCTGCAGGATTGGGCCAAGCGTTTTCCACAACAGGTGATCAAACATGGGTTCCCCTGATTTTGATATCTACGCGCTTAACGCAGGGGGCGGCACGCTTGCCCTTTGCCCCTTACCGGTCGGGCATCTGGACCGGGTGCGCGGTTGGGCCCCGGATTTGGTGATATCCATGTGCGAGGCTCATGAAATGCCCAATGGGCTTTGGAATGGGTTCGCGATGCGCCATGTGCCGGTGGTGGATTACGGTGTGCCGGAGGTGGGAGTATGGGAGGGCGTCGAGGATGTGGTCCTTCCGATCCTGCGTCGTGGCGGACGCGTTTTGATCCATTGCAAGGGTGGCTGCGGGCGGTCGGGGATGGCTGTGTTGCGGTTAATGCTGCGCGCGGGCGAACCGGACGCCTTGGCGCGGCTGCGAACGGTTCGGGCATGTGCTGTGGAGACTGAGGCGCAATTGGCTTGGGCGCGGGAGGTGGGCTCATAGCCCACCCTACGCTACTTGCAAGTCACTTACCTGATGGAAAGTGCAGCGCTGATTGAGATTGCGGAGCCTCCGGCGGGGATATTTGAAAACCAAAGAGTTGGTTTGGGTTTCTCTTTGGAAGGGGTGTTTCGCGTTAGCGCTTTTTCTTCGCCATCGCGTTCTTTACGCCTTTGGTGAATTTTTTCTGCCGGTCGCGGGCTTGGGCGATGCTTTCGGTGGCGATTGCGTCTTCGCGTTTCAGTTTCTTATAGCGGGTCAACCGGTCTAGATCGATGTCGCCTGCGGCAAGGGCGGCTTGGACGGCGCAGCCCGGTTCGCTGTCGTGGGCGCAGTCGCGGAATTTGCACTTGTCCACCAGTTCGCTGATTTCGGGAAAAGTTGCGTCGATTCCAGCCGACACTTCGCCGACCCCAAGCCCGCGCATCCCCGGCGTGTCGATCAGCCAGCCCCCGTTCGGGATGCGGTGGAGCGAGCGCCCGGTTGTTGTATGCCGCCCACGTGCGTCATCTTCGCGGATGCCCTGCGTTGCGGATTCTCCGCCGGTGAGTGCGTTGGCGATCGTGGTTTTCCCGACACCGGATGATCCGGCCAGTGCGACGGTCTGCCCAATGCCGCACCACGGGGCAAGTACGCCCATCACATCGCCGCCTTTGGCGTTAAAGGCGATGACTTCAAGGTTGCGGCCCAAACTGCGCGCCTCATCTTCAAAGCGCGCCGGGTCGTCGGCTTGGTCTGCCTTGGTCAGTAGAATAACCGGCGTCACTTCGGCGTCATGGGCCAGCGCGAGGTAGCGTTCAAGCCGCGCGACGTTGAAATCTGCGTTGCAGGAGGTCGTGATGAAAAGCGTATCCAGATTGGCTGCGATGAGTTGCCTGTCGGTCGTGTGATATTCGGTGCCCCGCTGCAGCACCGTCAGCCTTTCAAGCCTGCGGACTACCCGGCTTTCGACCGGATCGGCCAGCGCCCAGTCGCCAACGGCCACGTCGCTTGCCAGCATGCCTTGCGGTAAGATCAGATCGCGCGGGCCTTCGGGGGACAGTGTGGCGACTGCCGCCCGGTGCACGGCGCTGATGCGCACAGGCGTTGTGGTTTCAAGTTCGTCGAGGTCGCGCTGGGCGTTGAAATGCTGCGACCAGCCAAGGTCTTTCAGGGTGACTTCGGTCACTGGACGATCCTTGGGACAGACGGAATGGCACGCAATGCGCGCTGCATCACAGGGGTGAACCTGTCGCGGATACGGGAAATGTTCAGCGCGCCTTGCGGCGGAGGAGGGTGGAACGGGTCATGATTTTCCTCCTTGTGGCTGAGATGGGCGGTGCGCCCAGATAAATTCGGGGTGCCGGCCCGCAACTTTCTTTGAAAGTCGCTACACCGCACTCCGCGTCTTTGCTGCGCAAAGAGCGCGGGTGAGGGATTGGACATCGACCCAAGTGGGGCTCGTTGTGGCTGCTACCTTCCGGTCCTGACCAGGTTGGCGAGGCACTTGCCCGCGCCAACCCCTCGCCCCTCATATAGGCCGACAATCCGGGCCGCGCAACCCGCTTGGGAATTGCCAATCAGGTCGGCCCGTGACATTTCAAGCCCCATGAAAATTGCAGAGACAGTGACATTCGGCGGATCAGCTTTGGATCGCGCGGCAGAGTTGCGCATGGACGCGGCCGCCTTGGCGAAAACCAACGAGGCCCGGATTATTCCGTTCTGGCGCGGAAAACCTATGATTGTGGGCGATGAAGTGGTGCGCCTTACGCCTGATCACGCGATTTTTCGGGACGCAGGCCCGGATCGTGTGTTCCTTGGAAAGGATGGGCAGACCCCGACCTTTGCTGCAGAACTGTGGCTGTGGGAGCCGGAAGAACCGGATGAGGCCGCGCTGAACACGTTCCTTGATCCCAGCCTGCAACATCACCCTTCGGTCCCCAAAGACCATGTGTTCGCTGAATTGCGCGTCCAAATGACGGCCCTGTCGCCGCGCGATGCTGAACTTGCGGCGACGGCGCGGGGCATTCTTCTTTGGCATCAATCCCACCGCTTTTGTGCGGCTTGCGGGTCCGAAAGTGCTTTTGCGATGGGTGGTTGGCAGCGCGATTGCGCGGCTTGCGGGCGGCATCATTTTCCGCGCACGGACCCGGTGGTGATTATGTTGATCACGCGCGGGAACAACGTGCTGGTAGGCCGATCGCCCGGCTGGCCTGAAGGGATGTATTCCCTGCTTGCAGGCTTTGTGGAGCCGGGTGAAACGCTTGAGGCGGCCGTGCGCCGCGAGGTGTTTGAGGAGTCCGGCATCAGGGTTGGCGCAGTCAGCTATCTGGCCAGTCAGCCCTGGCCCTTCCCCGCCTCCCTTATGTTTGGTTGCGCGGGTGAAGCGCTGAATGACGACATTACGATTGATCCCGAAGAGATCGAAGATGCCTGCTGGGTGACCCGTGAAGAGATGGCGGATGTATTCGCCGGGCAACACCCCAAGATTTTGCCTGCCCGAAAAGGGGCGATTGCGCATTTTCTGTTGGAAAACTGGTTGGCAGACAGGCTCGATTAACCCACATGTGCCAGACAGCAGCACCGTCCCGCCACAAGTAGAAAGCCCCCATGGCATGAAATTCAGTACCCGCGAAGATATTGAAGCCCCGGTTGATTATGTCTTTGGGCAGATCAGTGATTTCGGGGCGTTTGAACGCCAAGCCCTGCGGCGTGGGGCCGATGTAAGGCGGCTGGATAATGGGCCTTATGTCAAAGGGTCGGCTTGGGACGTCGCGTTCAAGTTTCGCGGCAAAGACCGGCAGTTGCGCGGCACGCTTCGCATCTTTGATGCGCCCAATATGTATCAGATCGATGTGACCTCGCCCAATCTGGAAGGGGTGTCCTTGGTCGAACTTGTGCCCCTGTCGCCTCATCGCACCCGGATCGCGGTGTCGATTGAGATCGGGGCCAAGACCCTTGCCGCAAGGCTGATGCTGCAATCGTTGAAGCTGGCCAAGTCGAACCTGACGAACCGGTTCAAAAAGCGCGTAGCGGATTTTGCGGTCGATGTTGAAGATCGGTTCAAGACCGGGGCCTAGCCAAAGCTGCCCCGCGCCAAGTCTTATGCGCTGTTTGCGTGCTTTATGGCCGCCTGAAGGTAGTCTTCACAGCCCTTGTTTGCCACATCATCAATGCTGTGCAGTTTCATATGTCGCCGCAGCTTGCCTGACCCTTCCAGACCCCCCTTTGGGTCATCGAAACTTGCCCCCTTCGCCAATTCGAGGGACACGTAATCGGCATAAGAATAAACGCCGCCGATCCGGCTTTTGGGGTTGTCCTTTTCCAGTTCGAAGACCGTTCCACCATACATCGCGCGCAAGTTTGTTTGCGGCGCAAGCTTGGTCATCATGTCGCACAGCGTTGTGATTACCCGTTCTTTTGCAGCATCGTCCATATCAGCTTGATCCATCAATGGGCGATGCAATTTCGACAAGGCATCCGTCCAAATCCCGCACATAAGACACCATCTGCCCCCATGGTTTTTGGCTGGGTGCGCTGACGGCTGTGCAACCTGCCGATACGGCCCGGTCATAGGCCGCCTCGACCGCTTGGGTCACAAAGCAGATTTCCCAACCGGCAGCGGGCCCTTTTGGGTCATTGGGGACAATCGCCAACCCGTTCATTTCGGCAACCTCATTGCCTGCAAAGGCCAATACGGTGTCGCCGGTCTCCATCTCTCCGTAAAGGTTGCTTTCGTGGATAAAGCGCGGCTTGAGGCCAAAAGCGGTTTCATAAAATGCGACCGTTCTGGGCACATCGGTGACGTAAATGATTGTATATCCAAGTTTCATAACCGGACATTACGCGCCCACCCTGCGGCTGTCTTGAAGAAATCGGACCTAATTTTGGAAAAGTCCCGGAACCGAAAGATCGGGTGGGATCGTGCTTGGTGTGAACCCGCCAAAACGCCGGAAGGCCCGGGTCATATGGGCCTGGTCCGCATAGCCGCATTCGGCGGCGGCAGCGGTCATGGCAAGCTGCCCCCCTGTGATCAGCTTCAAAGCGCGGTGAAACTGTACAATCTGGGCATAGGTCTTTGCATCAAGTCCGATATGCCCGCGAAACATCCGGTTAAGATGCCGGGTGGAACAGCCGATATGGGCGGCCAAAGCGTTGATCCCAAGACGTCCGCCAGAGGTATGCATTACATCAACGGCTTGCCGCAGCCGCGGGTTAACTTGCGACGTTTGTTCCCACGAAAGCAACGCCGATAAACGCTTGGCCGCGACCTCTGGCGTTTTCAGCGCAGAAAGGCCGGGCATATGCGCAATGGCGTCTTGGCCGCGCAAGACTGCGTCTGGTGCATTTTGCAGCTTCAACTGCCAAAGCAATGCACCATGTTCCGGGCGTAGGCGGATCCCAACCCACTGGTCGCCACGCTGAAACGTGACGCGGTAGGGCCGTGTTGCGGGGCCGGTGATGATCGGGATGACGTCGTTGGACTGACTGCGCAGAATGATGTCGCAACGCCCGTCGGGCAAGACAACGGCGCTGCCGGCGGTCTGTGCGGCGAACGACCACACGGCTTCGGCCTGACGGGCTGTTTTAGGGGTGTTGATGACTTCGTGATAGCCGACTGGAATAGGAATAGATGTTTACCTTTGCTGCTTGGTTTGCTGCAGCATGACGCGAAGCTTTGGACAGGGCCAGTTTCAAACGGGGCGTTTGCGCCGTCTTGCAACGCGCCGACAGGTCAGCCCTTGCCCGTTCCCTCATACCGCCGCGCTGCTGCTGGATAGACACCCATCAGCTTAAGGTGGTCGGTGAAATAATCCAGTTCTTCCAGTGCAAGCTGCACATTGCGATCATCCGGGTGCCCTTCGATTTCGGCGTAAAACTGCGTGGCCATGAAGGTCCCGCCGACCATGTAGCTTTCCAGCTTGGTCATGTTCACACCGTTTGTGGCAAAGCCGCCCATCGCTTTGTACAAAGCCGCCGGAATGTTGCGCACCCGGAAGACAAAGCTGGTGATCATCCCATGATCGCCGCGCTTTTTGTAGTCAGGCGCGCGCGCCATGACGAGGAAGCGGGTGGTGTTGCGGTCGTGATCTTCGATATGACGCGCGAGGATATCAAGGCCGTAGATGTCGGCGGCCAGCTCTGATGCCAGCGCCCCCACGGTTGGATCATCCCCTTCGGCCACTTCGCGCGCCGCGCGCGCGTTGTCGCTGCTGATCCGGCCTGTGATGCTGTGTTCGCGCAAGAAGCCAGCGCATTGCGGCAGAATCACCACATGGCCGTGTGCTTCGCGGATCGCGCGCAGAGTGGCGCCGGGTTGGCCAAGCAGGTTCACATGGACACGCACAAAGGCCTCATCCACGATGTGCAGTCCGCTTTCGGGCAACAGGGAATGCACGTCGGCAACGCGCCCATAGATTGAGTTTTCGACAGCGATCATCCCAAGCTCTGCATCGCCCTTGCGCACAGCCTCGATTGCGTCATCAAATGTGCCGCAGGGCAGGGGGTCATGATCGGGGCGCGCAGCGGCGCAGGCTTCGTGCCCGTAGGCCCCAAGTTCACCTTGAAATGCGATTTTTGCGGACATGGCAGCGCCCCCTTCAACATGTTTGCCAAATCTTCACACAGATCGGGCATTTGGTCGCGTCACTATAGCTTGCACTTCACGGGGGGAAACGGATACATGTCCCCGAAACTGCGAACGGAATGGAACGCGACATGTTCGACACAATGACACTCACCAAAGCGGGCGGCGGACTTTGCGGCGCATTGTTGGCCTTTTTGCTGGGCGGCTGGGCCTCTGAATTGATCTATCACTCTGGTGGCGGGCACGGCCATGGCGAAGACCATGCGCGCGGCTATCAGATCGAAGTGGCCAGCGCGGAAGCGGAAGAAGAAGTCGTGGAAGAGATCGACTTTGAAGTGCTTTTCGCCTCTGCGGATGCTGCTGAAGGCGAAGGCCTGTGGCGCGGCTGCCAGTCTTGTCACCAGCTTGAAGCTGGGGCAAACGGCGTTGGTCCTTACCTTTACGGTGTCGTTGGCCGCGAAATCGGAACAGCTGAAGGTTACGGTAGCTACTCTGGCGCGCTCAGCGAAGTTGCTGACGTCTGGACCCCCGAAAACCTGTATTACTTTCTTGAAAACCCCAAAGGTTGGGCCCCCGGCACATCCATGGGTTACAACGGGATGCGCAAGTCCGAAGATCGGGTCAACCTGATCGCCTATCTGGACAGCCTTGACGACTAAAGCGTCACATTTGACCATTTGAAAGGTCGCACCGGCGGGTGCGGCCTTTTTCTTTGGGAAAATCGCCCTCATCACGCCTTGATCACGCAATCTCAACTTGAAGTCTTGCCAAGAGCCCGCGTAGCCTCACATGTAACAAACTATGCACCAATCGATGCGGAGAGAACCCACATGACCCGACCTCGCACAGCCAAAGCGATCGCCAAAGCCGAAGATGCGCAAGCGGGGTTGGTCAAACGATGGCTTTTTGGCTCTGTGATTTTTGTGGGTGCCGCCGCCGCCGCAGGCGCGGTCTTTGCGGATAGTCATGAGGTGATCATCGAATCCCACGCCTATTCGAACTTTGGCGAGGTGAAGTATCCGGCGGATTTCGCGCATCTGGACTATGTGAACCCGGACGCGCCCAAGGGCGGTGAGATCGCGCAGTGGGGGCAGGGCAACTTTGACAGCTTCAACCCTTTCGCGCGCGAAGGCACATCGGCGGCCCTTTCCTCAATCACGCAAGAAAGCCTGATGCAGGCGACATCCGATGATGCCTACGGCATGTATTGTTATATGTGCACCACGCTGGAATATCCTGAAAGCAAGGATTGGGTGATCTTCAACCTGCGTGACGACGTGACATTCTCGGACGGCACCCCAATGACGGCTGAAGACGTCAAATTCAGCGTTGATCTGATTCTGGAACAGGCCATCACCGAATACCGGAATGTTGTCAGTGGCTATCTGGATTCGGTCGAAGTGATTGATGAATATACCGTCCGTTTCAACTTTACCGATGCGGCCCCCGAACGCGAAGCGATCCCTTTTGCAGGCGGCTCGACGATTTTCTCAAAGGCGTGGTTTGAAGACACCGGATCACGGCTGGATGAACGCACCGAGGCCCCCTTTCTGGGAACGGGTGCCTATCTGCTGGATGATTTCGAGTACAATCGCAGCGTGAAATACAGCAAGGACCCGGATTGGTGGGGGGCGGATCACCCGCTGAACATCGGACGTCAAAATTTTGAATCGATCCGCGTTGAATATTTCGCCGATAGTGCCGCCGCATTTGAGGCCTTTAAAACTGGTGAATATACCTTCCGGGCTGAAAACAGTTCCAAGCAATGGGCGACTTTGTATGACTTTCCGGCGATTGATAACGGCTGGGTCAAGGTCGATGAATTGCCCAACGGAAATATCGGCACAGCGCAGGGCTTTGTCTTTAACCTTGATCGTGAAAAATGGCAGGATCCGAAGGTGCGCGAAGCTATTCGCCTAATGGTGAACTTTGAATGGATGAACGAAAGCCTGTTCTATGGGCTTTATGATCGTCCGATTTCCTTCTGGGACAACTCGCCTTTGGCGGCCACTGGCACGCCTGACGCAGGTGAAGTCGCACTGTTGCAGCCCCTTGTTGATGAAGGCCTGTTGGATGCAAGCATCCTGACAGATGAGGCGGTGATGCCGCCTGTGTCCTCATCCGTGAACCGCCCGCTGGATCGTGGCATGCTGCGTAAAGCCTCTGCCCTGCTGGATGAGGCGGGTTGGATCAGCGGCGATGACGGGATGCGCCGCAAGGACGGGCAGACGCTGGAAACTGTGTTCCTGCAATTTTCGCCGCAGTTTGACCGGATCGTGAACCCCATCGTTGAAAGCCTGCGCGCCCTTGGCGTGGATGCCAAGCTTGAGCGCGTTGATTCAGCCCAATTCGTTGAACGCCGCCGGTCGGGTGATTTTGATCTTGTGAACCATTCACCGGGCCAAGAGCTGGAACCGGGCTTTGCCATTCGCCAATGGTTTGGATCCGAAACGGCTGATGCAAGTTCGCGCAACTTGATGCGCCTGCGTTCGCCGGGCGTTGATAAGTTGCTTGATGTTGTGATCGCTGCGCAAACGCTGGATGATCTGGAAACATCCGTCCACGCGCTTGACCGGGTGCTGCGCGCCGAAGGCTTCTGGATCCCGCAATGGTTCAAAAGCACCTATTGGGTCGCTTACTACGACATGTATCGCTACCCTGAAAACCTGCCCCCTTTCGCTTTGGGTGAGATGGATTTCTGGTGGTATGACGCTGAGGCCGCTGAGGCCCTTAAGGCAGCCGGGGCGATTAAGTAAACCACGATGGGCGCTTATATCCTTCGCCGACTGCTGCTTGTGTTCCCGACCCTGTTCGGGATCATGGTTCTGAACTTTGCACTGATCCAATTCGTGCCCGGCGGCCCGATTGAACAGATTATCGCCCGCATGGAAGGTGGGGGCGATGTGTTCGAAACCATCTCGGGCGGCGGGTCAGAGATTATTGGCGGCGAAGAAAGCAGCTATGCGGGTGCGCGGGGGTTGCCTGCGGATTTCATTGAGGAACTTGAGCGCGAGTTTGGCTTTGACAAGCCCCCCGTCGAACGCTTCCTCAATATGATGTGGAACTACATGCGCTTTGACTTCGGCGAAAGTTATTTCCGCTCAATCTCGGTCTTTGATCTAGTGCTGGAAAAGATGCCCGTGTCGATCACACTGGGGCTTTGGTCGACGCTGATCGCCTATCTGATCTCGATCCCGCTGGGCATCCGCAAGGCAATCCGCGATGGCAGCCGCTTTGACACATGGACGTCGGGGGCCATTATCGTCGGCTTTGCCATCCCCGGATTCCTGTTCGCGATCCTGCTGATCGTTTTGTTCGCGGGCGGCAATTGTTTCCGCTTTGGCTTTGGGATTTCGGGGTTCTTCCAGACCTATCTGCCTTGGTTGTATGACTGGAACCCGACCTGTCGCCAGACTTTCCCGCTGCGCGGTCTGACCTCATCCAACTTCGAAGACCTGACCCCATGGGGTAAGGTGAAGGACTATCTTTGGCATATCTTCCTGCCTGTGCTGGCCTCGACCATTGCGTCTTTTGCCACGCTGACCTTGCTGACCAAGAACAGCTTTCTGGATGAGATCAAGAAGCAATATGTGACGACGGCGAAAGCCAAGGGCCTCAAGGAAAGCAAAATCCTTTATGGTCATGTGTTCCGCAACGCGATGCTGATCGTGATTTCGGGCTTTCCGGCGT
>CAYPVL010000090.1:0-11943 GCA_964414165.1 uncultured Cognatiyoonia sp. | reverse complement strand
GCATATGCACCGCCTCGAGGAAGCCGCCAAGCGCGACCACCGCAAGTTGGGCCGCGAAATGGACCTGTTCCACATGCAGGAAGAGGCTCCCGGTCAGGTATTCTGGCACCCCAACGGCTGGACGGTTTACACCGAACTGCAGGATTACATGCGCCGCCAACAGCGCAAAGGCGGCTATGTCGAGGTGAACACGCCACAGGTCGTCGACCGCAAGCTTTGGGAAGAATCCGGACACTGGGAGAAGTATCAAGAGAACATGTTCATCGTTGAAGTCGACGAAGAGCATGCGCGCGAAAAAGCTGTGAACGCTTTGAAGCCGATGAACTGCCCCTGCCACGTCCAGATCTTTAACCAAGGCCTGAAGTCCTACCGCGACCTGCCACTGCGCATGGCCGAATTTGGGTCGTGTAACCGCTATGAACCCTCAGGGGCCTTGCATGGCATCATGCGCGTGCGTGGGTTTACGCAAGATGACGGGCATATTTTCTGCCGCGAGGATCAGATCGAAGAAGAAACAGCCGTCTTCATAGACTTCCTGTCTGCGATCTACAAAGACCTTGGATTTGAAAAATTCAGCGTCAAATTCTCAGATCGCCCGGAAACACGCGCCGGATCGGATGAGGTCTGGGACAAAGCGGAAGAGGCGTTGTTATCCGCGACCCGCGCTGCGGGCATCGAACCCGAAATCAACCCCGGCGAAGGCGCGTTCTATGGTCCCAAGCTAGAGTTCGTGCTGACCGACGCCATTGGCCGCGACTGGCAGTGCGGCACCCACCAGGTTGATTTCGTACTGCCCGAACGGCTTGATGCAAATTACATCGGCCAGGACGGAAACAAGCACCGCCCCGTCATGCTGCACCGTGCGACCTTGGGATCGTTTGAACGCTTCATCGGGATTTTGATCGAAGAACACGCAGGTAAATTGCCGTTCTGGCTTGCCCCCCGTCAGGCGGTTGTGGCGACCATCGTGTCGGACGCGGATGATTATGCGGGTGAAGTTGTCACGGCATTGAAGGCTGCGGGCGTGCGCGCCGAGGCGGATACCCGGAATGAGAAGATCAACTACAAGGTGCGCGAACACAGCGTCGGAAAGGTACCCGTGATCCTCGCCATCGGCGCGCGCGAGATTGAAGAGCGGACGGTGACCGTGCGGCGATTGGGCGAGAATAGGACGTCTACGGTGTCTTTGGATGACATCGTGGCAGAACTCAACAAGTCGGCCACACCGCCTGATCTGGTTTAAATGTTGGAGGGGGCGTCGCCTCCGAGATATTTCAAAACCAAAGAGACGTTTATTGGGCTTATTTGCTGGGGCCTTGCCTTAATGCGCGACGGGCCTGTCTGGCTTGCGGGCGGCGATGGCCAGCAAGCCTGCGAGGCCGACAAAACCGATGGGGAAAAGGGTTGCGACGTTCAGGCCGAAACCAACGTAGAACGCAGCTGATCCCAACAGCATCGCGATCCCGCCCCAAAGCGCCCGGTCGCGCGACATGGCGGCACCGCCGATGGCAAGGAGTGGCGCGAAGAAGCTGGCGGCTTTGACGACAGCGGGGTTTTCGAACAGGCCCAACGCGTCCGCAATTTCGGGCTGCGCCTCGGCAAAGCTGGTGTAGCCCCAGCCAAACAGGCTGACCATGATCCCAATAAGACCCCCGATCAGACCAAGGGTAAAAGCGGCATTGCGCATAGCGTCTCTCCTTACGTTGGGCCTGACATAAGGACGGCCAGACTATTCGCCAAGGACTTGTTTTTGCACATCCGGCTTCCAACCGATGGTCCAGATGCCGTCGTTTTCGATCACGGGGCGTTTCATCAGGGTCGGATGGGCGGCCAAAAGCGTGGCAACATCGCTGGCTTTTTCAGCATCCGACAGGCCGCGCCACGTGGTCGAGGCGCGGTTCAATGTCGCATCTCCAAAGGCCGCAACGATCGCGGCCTGATCCTGGGGATCAATGCCATCGGCGCGCACATCCGTGACGGCGACCTCTAACCCCTTGTCACGTATCGCTTTCACCGCTTTGCGACATGTGTCGCAAGACTTCAGTCCAAAAAACCGCATTCTGCCTCCTTTTTGTGCACCCTCGCGCCTGTGAGCGTTAACATAAGCGCTCTCGCGCCGAAGTCATTTGATTTTTACGCGCGAACCTCCATCTTGTCGGCAAGGCCAGAAGAACGACCGCTTCCCGCGGCGCTATCAAGACTGGCGTTGTTTGAGTGGAGGAGGCAATTATGCCAACCGGAACAGTGAAATGGTTCAACACCACCAAGGGCTTTGGGTTCATTGCACCCGACGACGGTGGATCGGATATCTTTGTGCATATCTCGGCGGTGGAAGCCGCAGGAATGACCGGGCTTGCCGATGATCAAAAGGTGACATTCGATTTGGTCGAAGGGCGCGACGGGCGCAAAATGGCCGGGAATTTGGCTGCGGGCGAATAAGGGCCGGCTGCTACGCAGATTCAAGGAAGACAGAGGGGCTGTGTCACCCCTCGCCCCGCGCGCGTGCGGCTTGGCGATGAATGTCGGCCCAATCCACATCTTGCGGCTGCAGCGTGCGGTCTTCGGCCTCTTTGGATAAGCGATCAATCATGTCGGTTTCGATGTGCGGAAACGTCGAAGCCGCCTTCTGCGTGTGATCATCCTGCATTGTCGTACCCCAGATACGTGTTGCGATAGGAAAGAGATCGGGAGGTTTGGAGCCGGGTTTTAGGGGAAGAGGACGAAGGATTTCCCCAGACGTGGGGTAATTTGAGGGAAAAGTGTTTGGGAACAGGAGGATATATACGCTTCCATCAAAGTTGCTCAACAACTTAACCCAGAAACAATCGCGGCTATTTTTCCAGACTGTTGCGCTGAACAGCGAGATGTTCAAAAATTTAAGTGGTAAATCTGGAATAGATTCATACGAAATTGGCGACGCTCCAATTACCGTAACATTTAAAATCGGAAATTTCAGAACATATGTTTACGACTATGTGAGTACCTGAAAGCAAGGGGGCGATCATACGGCAGGTTTGGCGAAAGCTGGTATTGATTTGAACAGCTATATCAGCAAAGTGATTATGTTGTGTTTCAGCATGAAACACTACGTAAGTTTAGTCGAGCTTCTTCACCATCTCCACAACCCGGCACCCCGGCCCGTCCTCCCGCAACACACTCTCCCCCAGCACCCGCCACTGTGCCATATCCACCTGCGGGAACCACGTGTCGGCCCCGTCCACCTCAACATCCACTTCGGTGATCAACAGCCGGTCGGCGAGCCGCAGCATTTCACCGTAAATCCCTGCCCCGCCGATCCCGTAAATGCGTCGGTAGCCTGCGGCCTCGGCCAGCGCGACCGCCTCACCCACTGATCCCGCCACATGTTCAGCCTCAACGCCGCGCGACGTCACCACGATGTTCATGCGGTTTTTCAACGGCTTGAACGGCAGGCTGTCCCATGTGTTGCGCCCCATGATCACCGCCCCGCCGGTCGTTTCGCGTTGGAAGAACGCCAAATCTTCGGGCGCGCGCCACGGGATATCGCCATCTTTGCCGATGGCCCCGTTGCGATCACGGGCGACGATAAGCGTGATCATACCGCCACCGGCGCGCGGATCGCGGGGTCGGGGTCGTAGCCGGTGATTTCGAAATCATCGAATGTGAAGTCAAAGATGCTGTCGACCTTACGCTTGATGCGCAGCTTGGGCAGCGGCTTTGGCGTGCGCGCCAGTTGCAGTTTCACCTGCTCCATATGGTTGGAATAGATATGCGCATCCCCCATCGTGTGCACAAAATCCCCCGGCTCATACCCTGTCACATGGGCCAGCATATGCAAAAGCAACGCGTATGAGGCGATGTTGAAAGGCACGCCTAGGAACATATCGGCCGACCTTTGGTAAAGTTGTAAATGCAGCTTGCCCCCCAGAATGCGCACTTGCCACATCGTATGACAGGGCGGCAGCGCCATGTCGGGCACGTCGGCCGGGTTCCAGGCCGAGACAATCAGGCGGCGGCTGTCGGGGGTTGTTTTGATGGCCTCCACCAGATCAGCGATTTGATCAACGCTGCCTGTTTTGGACGGGAACTTGCGCCACTGATGGCCATAGACCGGACCTAAATCGCCGTTTTCATCCGCCCATTCATCCCAGATTGATACCCCATTGTCCTTGAGGTAGACGATGTTCGTATCCCCCGCGACAAACCACAAAAGTTCGTGGATAATCGATTTTAGGTGCAGCTTTTTGGTGGTGACCAACGGAAACCCATCAGCCATGCGGTAGCGGGCCTGCATCCCAAAGGTTGAGATTGTCCCGGTGCCGGTGCGATCATCCGAGGCCTCCCCGTGATCAAGGATTGTTTGCAGCAAAGCGTGATATTGGTCCATCAGGCGGCCCCTCTTTTGGCAGGTCAGACGCTATGGGTAGCGCCGTTTCACCCCACCGCCAAGTGGGCCCCGCAGAACAAAACATGAATTATTAACTATATCTTGCGATTTTGTATGGGAGAACGTCGATATGCGGAAAAGAATCGGCATTTCCGCCCGGTTGCGCATTGACTCACGCGGCGCGCGACAGGATTAATGCGTTAACTTTGATTTGGGACGGGGACATCCTGCTATGATGCGTTTAATGACTGGGATTTCAACTTGCGCACTTTTGACAGCCTGTGGCGACGGACAACCCTTCTTTGAAGTGGACGAAGGCACCGTGCCCGACGTCCAGATTGAATTGGATGGGACCGAAAACCCCGAAGCAAGCAATAGCATCAGCCGGATCGAACCCGGACAGGTGACCGAAGATGGCCGTCTGATTGCAAATGAAAATGGCGGCGGGCTTGTCCGGTCGGTCAGCTATGATGCGGACACAGATACCTATTCTATCGACAACCTCGCCTTCGATGGGGATGAGCAAACCCCCTTTACCAGAAGCACCGTGTTCCCGACACTGGGTGGGTATCCGATCTTTGCGGCAGCTATTAACGTGCCCGATAGCGTAACTTCGGCGCCCATCGACCAGATCGCCCCCTACATCGCCATCACGGGGCGCAGCGCTGTCATCAATCCAGAAGGCAGCGATGGTGAATTCGAACCACGCACAACCTTTGCGGTAGTGCGCACTGGCGGCTACGCCGACTTTGGCTTTGGTGGATTCGTCTATGCACGCAATGGCGACGTGATCCTTCAAACAGAAGGTCAGGCGGAATTTGTCGGGCAATACACAGGCGTACGCGTCTCTGATCCGCGCGGAGGCCTTGAATACACAACAGGCGACGCAAAGGTCGCCTTTGACTTTGATGACTTTAATCTGAACACCGGGGTGAAGGGCATCGTCGACAACCGGCAGCTATTTGACGAAGATGGCGTGGAAATTCCGCTGTTCTTTGGAACGGATGACCTGTTGAAAAATCTGGAATTCGTGGTCGTGCAAGGGGTCGACACCCTTTTGCCCACAGGCGAAATGACGGGCGAAGTGGTTAGCGTGCGCTTGAACGAAAGCGGCATCACTGCCCCTTATGAAATCGGCAACTACTATGCGATCCTTGCGGGTGATTTGACAACAGCCACAGATGGTGGCGAACTTGTGGGCGTGATCGTCGTTGAATCGGAAGATCCACGCTTTGAAGGTGTGACGGTTCAGGAATCAGGTGGGTTCCTTCTGCCGCGCGCGCAACCTTAATCGTAGGCTATGACACGTATAATCGCACTGATACTGGCTGTGTTCGCAGCCAGCCCAAGCCACGCGCAAACCACCGTGAAGGGGGCAGATATTGTGCGGGCAAGCGCTGCGGCGCTTGTCGCAGGGGATGCGGTGCGTGCAGCACAACTGGCCGAGGTTATTCTTGCGGTCAAACCCAATGATCTTGAAGCCTTGATCCTGCGCGCCCGCGCAGCGCTTGCACTTGAGGATTTTGAAACAGCCAAGGCGCTTTCCAAACGGGCCTATCGCGCAACAGATAACGGGGCGGTCAAGTTCAGTACAGCACGGGTTGCCGCCGTCGCGCATGCGAATGCAGGCGAAGACACGCGCGCGCAGCTATGGCTGCGCCGGGCCCGGCAGTTTGCCCCGGATGAAGAACGATCAAACCAGGTTGCACAAGAATTTCAGGTACTTGCACGGCGCAATCCGTGGACAACGAACCTGCAATTCGGGATCACCCCGTCAAGCAATGTCAACGGAGGGTCAACTGAAGATACGCTGTTTTCGCCCCTTGTTGCGCTGTTTAATGGGACGGGCATTTCGAACATCTCGGTCGATGGGCGCGACTTACCGGGGCTGGAAATTACCGGAGGCTTGCAAAGCTCTTACCGGCTGAACGCAAGCGAAAACTCAGCAACTTTCCTAAGCTTCGGGGCAAATGTCCGCCGGGTTGTGCTGCAGCAAAGCGCCATTGATGAAGAGAATGCAAAAGAACGCGCTCGGGTGGAACAAGAAGCGGCAGAAGCCACGGTTGAACTTGCACGGCTTGAAGCCGAAATTGCGGCACTTCCAGAAGGCGAACCAATCCCGGATGATTTGCGCAATGCGCGGGCACTGGCAAGTTCCGCATCAAGACGGGTCTACACAGATCAAGACGTCTCGGGGCGTGAATTTTCGTCTGCGGCAATCTCTGCTGGCATTCTGCATCGGCGAATTTTGCAAGATGGCTGGGACCCAACCACGTTCCGCCTTGATCTGAACCGGACGTGGTATGCGGGCGATCCGCTGTCATGGCGCTACACGGCCAGTGTTGGGCAAACTGTGCCCATCTCAGACCAACTTCGGCTTAATTTCAGGGTCGCCGCATCGGGGCGCGAGGTGTTTGCGCGCAATGACAGCGCCCGCTATTCGGTTGACAGCAATGACGCGCGCGTCGGGCTGACCTATCGACTGGCCAATCGCGATCAGATTTCGGTGTCTTTTGATGTCAAAGACTCTCGGTCAAGCAACGCAAACAATGATTATGATCAGCGCGGGCTTTACGCCGATTACGCATTCGGGCGCAGCTTTGCCGGGGTTCAACTGGG
Source organism: uncultured Cognatiyoonia sp. (assembly GCA_964414165.1). Taxonomy (GTDB): domain Bacteria; phylum Pseudomonadota; class Alphaproteobacteria; order Rhodobacterales; family Rhodobacteraceae; genus Cognatiyoonia. Next base: position 4,958 of record CAYPVL010000090.1, on the reverse strand, counting down.
CATCGGTGTTGGCATCAGCGAACGGGATTACGGGTTCGATGGGATTGTCGGGCTGGATCGGACCGATGACATTTACACGCTGAACGCGCGCGCGCGATTGACCGAGATTGAATATTACGGGTTCCAACCTGAAATTTCCCTGAACGCAAGCCGCACCAATTCGGTCAATCCGCGCTTTGATACGGACACGTTACGAATAGGGTTTGATCTCCGTTCATCGTTCTAGCATCTTTGCAGCAAACCACTAAAGGAGCGCTGCAAAATGTCACTGAAATACCTCCACACTATGGTCCGGGTCAAAGATCTGGACGCCACGATTGCGTTCTTTGAACTGCTGGGCATGTCGGAAACCCGCCGTCACAACAACGAAGGCGGGCGCTTTACCCTTGTGTTCATGGCCGCGCCCGGCGATGAAGATTGCCCGGTCGAATTAACCTACAACTGGGATGGTGATGACGCCTTGCCGTCCGACAGCCGCCATTTCGGCCACCTCGCCTATCGCACATCCAATATCTATGACCTTTGCCAGCATCTGATGGACAATGGCGTGACGATCAACCGCCCACCCCGCGACGGTCGTATGGCCTTTGTGCGTTCACCCGACAACATCTCGATCGAGCTTTTGCAGGAAGGCGACAATCTGCCGGAAGCCGAACCCTGGGCCAGCATGGAAAACACCGGCCATTGGTAAGGCTTTGCGCACTTTTGCTGTTGTTGGCGCTGCCGCAATCGGCAGCGGCCTGCCGTCTTGCGCTGGTCTTGGCTTTGGATGTGTCATCGTCAGTTGATGCGGCCGAGGATGCCTTGCAGCGCGGCGGCATGGCCCGTGCGTTGCGCGACCCGGATGTGCAAGCCGCCTTTTTCGCAAGCCCCGATCCTGTCGCCTTGATGGTTTATGAATGGTCGGGGCGCTATAATCAGGCGAAGCTGCTGGATTGGACACTGATCGAAAATCTGGACATCCTGAACCGCGCCGCTGACACCATCGGGCGATCACCCCGCAGCCACAACGATTTTCCAACGGCAATGGGCTATGCCCTTGGGTTCGCTGCGACCGAACTGCAAGCAGCCCCCGACTGTCTGTTCCAAACGATTGATATGTCGGGCGATGGGATCAACAACGACGGTTTTGGCCCGGCCGAGGCCTATAATGCCTTCCCTTTGGCCAACGTCACCGTCAACGGGTTAGTCGTGAATGCGGCTGAATTTGCATCCGAAGTGAACCTGATCTCATTCTACGAAACCGAAGTCATCAAAGGCCCCGGCGCATTCATCGAAGTGGCGCAAGGGTTTGAAGATTACGCGCGCGCCTTGCGCCGCAAACTGATCCGCGAACTTTCAGCGCAGATCATCGGCGGTTTGTCCCAGCCCGTAAGCAGCCCCGGCTAATGCGCATCCCAGCCGCCGCCGCACTTTGCCTGATCGCCGCGCAATCTGATGCGGCCTGTCGCCAGGCACTTGCCCTTGGTCTGGATGTATCAGGATCGGTTGATGAAGCCGAATATCGCCTGCAACTTGACGGCCTTGCCACAGCATTGACTAGCCAAGCTGTGCTGCAAGCACTGATCGGCGACGGCACTGCCCCCGTGCGCATCCTTGTCTTTGAATGGAGCGGCGCGGATGATCCTGTCTTGGTCTTACCTTGGCGTGAAATGCGCGATGCGGGTGCCGTCACGGACGCGGCCCTGACGTTGCGCCGTCACCAACGCGGCCCCAAAAGCCCGACGACAGCATTAGGTGCGGCGATTGAAACCGGCTTTACCTATCTGGCGCAGCAAAGCGATTGCTGGACCCATACCCTTGATATCTCTGGCGACGGTCCTTCAAACACCGGCCCACGCCCGCAGGAAATCCCCCGCCCTGCGGGGGTGATCGTGAATGGGTTGGTGATCGGGGCGGATGATCCCAACATTGGTGACCGGCGGCAGGCAGATATCAAGGAACTGTCGTCCTATTACACCGCCTATGTGATCAGCGGCCCCGGCGCCTTTGTCGAAACCGCATCCGGTTTCGCCAATTACGCCGCCGCGATGGAACGCAAGCTGCTGCGCGAACTTCAAGTCATCGCCATTGGGCAGCTTGACCGCTAGTAAATATAACGGATCTGGTCGGTCCAATAGCGTTCCACCCGCCGCAAGGCGCTTGCGATATCGTCCATGCCTTGTTGATCAAGCACGCCGCGCCCCATCAGCCCTTCGGCATGGGTGGCAAACAGTTTGGCGATGATCATGCGGATATCGCGGCCCTTTTCAGTCAGGCGCACGCGCACGGATCGGCGATCAATCTCACTGCGTTGATGATGCATATAGCCGTTATCGACCAGCTTCTTCAGATTATAGCTGACGTTCGACCCTTGATAATAACCACGCGATTTCAATTCGCCCGCCGTCACCTCATTATCGCCGACGTTGAACAACAGCAGCGCCTGCACTGCGTTGATTTCCTGCACGCCGACGCGTTCAAATTCATCCTTGATCACGTCCAGCAAAAGCCGGTGCAAGCGTTCAACAAGGGTCAGCCCGTCAAGATAGCTGGCCATAAAAGCCGCGCCCTGCGGGGTCAGATCGGGGGTGTCCGTGGGGACCTTTTGGATCATACTCATGTGCCGTCTCCGAAAATTGGGTTGCACATGTTCTGGATCAAAAAGCAAAAAATTTAGTTAAGGCATCAGCCGGGCTTTGTGAGGCCCTTTGCATCACGCATAATCACATCCATGATTTTCGCGTAACGCGTTGGAAATGCGTCCTGTTTTGTGATCCAGCCATAGATGTCATGATCATATTCGGCCAAGAACTGATCATATAATTCCAGATCATCATCGGACAAATGCGGCATATGCCGGGTCGCGTAATCCGTCAGGATCAGGTCCATTTCCTTGATCCCGCGCCGGATTGACCGCATGTGCAGCCGCTTGATTTTAACCTCGCGTGGCTCGCTCATCTGTCTTTCAATGCCTTTCGCATGCGCTTTTCCAATTGGGCCAGACGTTCCGCCGATTGCGTGATCTCACTGCGCAAACCGCGCATTTCGGTCAGCAATAGGTTTATGTCCGCCTCAAGCGGTTCATCCTCCATCGGCCCATCCGGCCCCTCGCCCTGCCCCGTCAACAACCAGCTGAGCGAGATGTTCAACATCCCCGCCAGCATCTGCAAGCGATTGGCGCGGGGTTCTTTCAGGTCCTGTTCCCACGCCTCAAGCGTGACAGTCTTGACCCCAAGGCGCTTAGCCAGATCACCTTGGGTCAATCCGGCCTGTTCGCGCGCCACAGCAAGGCGATCCCCGAAGGTGGCCGCATCTTCGGAATACCAATTATCATCGCTCATGCACGTCCCCTTGCTCGCCGTGATGGCCCATCCTATGACAGACCTGACATTCCTTGACCACAGGGCACCGGCCATGACCTTTCTCTCTGCGACACTCGACCGCGTGAAACCTTCGCCAACAATGGCAGTGACGGCAAAGGCGCAAGAACTCAAAGCCGCCGGGGTCGATGTGATCGGCCTTGGGGCGGGCGAGCCTGACTTTGACACGCCGCTGAACATCCAAGCTGCTGGGAAGGCCGCGATTGATGCCGGGCACACACGCTACACCGCCGTTGATGGCATCCCGGAACTGAAAGAAGCGATCTGCGCCAAGTTCAAGCGCGACAACAATCTTACCTACACTCCGGCGCAAGTCACCGTCGGCACTGGCGGCAAGCAGGTGCTTTACAACGCCTTCATGGCCACGCTGAACCCCGGCGATGAGGTCATCATTCCAGCGCCCTATTGGGTCAGCTACCCCGATATGGTGCTACTTGGCGGCGGAGAGCCGGTGTTCATTGAAGCAACCCTAGAAACCAGCTTCAAAATCACCGCCGACCAGCTAGAGGCCGCGATCACCCCGAAAACCAAATGGTTCCTCTTCAACTCCCCCTCGAACCCGACCGGGGCGGGGTATTCCTGGGATGAACTCAAAGCGCTGACCGACGTGCTGCTGCGCCATCCGCACGTCTGGGTGCTGACCGATGATATGTACGAACATCTGGCCTTTGCGGGCTTCACCTTCTGCACGCCCGCCCAAGTCGAACCGCAACTGTATGACCGGACACTGACCATGAACGGTGTCTCCAAAGCCTACGCGATGACCGGCTGGCGGATCGGCTATGCGGCGGGGCCGGAGAACCTGATCAAAGCGATGCGCAAAGTGCAGTCGCAATCAACGTCCAACCCCTGCTCAATCAGCCAGCACGCGGCGGTCGAGGCGTTGAACGGACCACAAGACTTCCTCGGACCCAACGCCAAGCTGTTCCAACGCCGCCGCGATCTGGTGGTAAACGGGCTGAACGCCTGCCCCGGCATCACCTGCCCGGTGCCTGAAGGGGCGTTCTACGTATATCCATCCATCGCAGGCTGCATCGGCAAAACCTCGGCCAAGGGGGCCAAGATCACCAACGACGAAGACTTCGCAACCGCGCTGCTGGAAGAAACCGGGGTAGCGGTCGTCTTCGGAGCCGCCTTCGGCCTCTCCCCCTACTTCCGGGTCAGCTACGCGACGTCGGATGACCAGCTGAGCGAGGCTTGCGCGCGAATTAGGGTGTTTTGCGAGGGGTTGGGGTAATAGTTGACGGGTTGTGGGTTGGGGGGTGAAGGTCGGCTTTGAGCCCAAAGTGTCGAGTGCTGCGGGCTTGACCTGCCCCCCCCCTGAAATGTCCGGCGGTTTTGGTTTGCCTGTTCTCCAAGAAGGCGACAGACGACGAAGAGAAGCCGTTTCAGCGAAGAGCAGATTATTGGGATATTAAAGGAACATCAGGCTGGCGTGACCGCTGCTGATCTATGCCGGAAGCACGGTGTCAGTGTGACAATGGCAAATGCCGCCGTGGTCGATGCGTCCCTCGCAGGCGAGAGGGTTGCCCGTGGGTTGGGGTAGTCCCCCCATTTTTAATGGGGTTCAGCCGTAGAATTCAGGCGGCTGCTTTC
>CAYPVL010000089.1:0-12042 GCA_964414165.1 uncultured Cognatiyoonia sp. | reverse complement strand
ATATAAACGATCCCACGCTGTGCGCGTTCGACGTTATATTCAGACGCCTGCAGCAATTTCAGAATGATATTTTCGACATCTTCGCCGACATACCCGGCCTCGGTCAGGGTGGTCGCATCGGCCATGGTGAAGGGCACATCCAGAATGCGGGCCAGCGTTTGGGCAAGCAGCGTCTTACCGCAACCGGTCGGGCCAATCAGCATGATGTTGGATTTCGCCAGTTCAATATCCGACTTTTCGGCATGGTTCAGGCGCTTGTAGTGGTTATGCACAGCCACAGACAAAACGCGCTTAGCGTGGATCTGGCCGATGACATAATCATCCAGTACGCCACAAATCTCGGTCGGGGTTGGCACACCTTCGCCAGCTTTCAGGCCAGCGGTCTTGGTTTCTTCGCGGATAATATCCATGCACAGTTCGACGCATTCATCACAGATGAACACGGTCGGCCCTGCGATCAGCTTGCGCACCTCATGCTGGCTCTTGCCGCAGAAGCTGCAATAAAGGGTGTTCTTGCTATCGTTTCCGGTAGAAGTAGCCATACGCGCGATCCTCGGCCAAACGGCCACTCAAGTAAATACACCCCAAGACTAGGGCACCGGGTCCGCGTCCACAACGCCAAAACGACGTTGTGAACGCAGTGTTTCTTAGTCGTCAGTTTTGTCGCGGTTTGCGACAATCTCATCAATAAGACCCCAGTCTTTTGCTTCTTCTGGGGACATGAAGTTATCACGCTCAAGCGCGGCTTCGACCTTTTTCAGAGTCTGACCCGTGTGGGTCACATAGATCTGGTTCAAGCGATCTTTCAGCTTCTGGGTTTCTTGGGCATGGATCATAATGTCCGTCGCTTGCCCCTGATAGCCGCCAGATGGCTGGTGAACCATGACGCGCGAGTTGGGAAGTGAGAAGCGCATGCCCTTTTCACCAGCTGTCAAAAGAAGCGAACCCATCGACGCCGCCTGCCCAATCACAAGCGTGCTGACTTTGGGCTTAATGTATTGCATTGTATCATAAATCGACAGGCCAGAGGTGACGACACCACCGGGGCTGTTAATGTACATGCTGATTTCTTTCTTGGGATTTTCGGCCTCAAGGTGCAGCAGTTGGGCGACGACCAATTGGCTCATGCCATCGTGGACGGGACCGTTCAGAAAGATGATACGTTCTTTCAGCAGGCGGCTGAAAATATCATAGGCGCGTTCACCGCGGGACGTCTGTTCAACGACCATTGGGACAAGGTTCATATAAGTTTCGACGGGGTCTTGCATAAGTATGCCTCAATTTTGGGGACGCGCACGCCCAAGCTTGGATGTTCTTCCACGAGTCTTAGATGCGACGGCCAAGGGCTTCAAGGGTGGCTCTGCGCTCTTTGCGTTAACATTCCGTTAACTGAGATGAAGATAAAAGCGTAAAACCGTTGACAGCTAAGTAAGCTGTGACTTACGGTAAGTCATGACTTACGAACATGCAATAGCCGCTTTGGCCGATCCATCCCGGCGTCAGATTATCGAATGTTTGCGCAAAGGCCCCCAGCCCGTCGCGCAAATTGCTGGTGGCTTACCCATCAGCCGCCCTGCCGTCAGCCAGCACCTCAAAGTGCTGTCAGACGCGGGGCTTTTGTCGGTTCGGGCGGAAGGGAACAAGCGGCTTTATAAACTGGCCCCGGCTGGTTTCGAAGATTTGCGTGCCTATCTGGACAGTCTCTGGGACGACGCGCTTGCTGCCTTTGAACGCGCCGCCATTGAGAAAGCGAAAGGACAAACCCCTTGAAAACGCCCATTGAAAAATCTGTGACGGTGCCCTTGTCCCCTCAGGATGCCTTCGACCTCTTCACCGAGAATATGGATACGTGGTGGCCGGGCGAAAACCATTCGGTGTCTGCGCAAAAGAACGTCGAATTTAAGAACATCCGCTTTCCCAAACATGTGGGAGAGGACATCGTCGAACAGGACGCCAACGGCGACACACACATCTGGGACAGCATCATTGCCTATCATCCGGGCAAGTACCTTGCCTTCCACAGGCACCCCGGACGCCCGGCCGATCAAGCCACCGTCGTCACTGTGACCTTCACGCAGTCGGCCCAAGGCACCCGCTGCGATTTGACGCACGGCGGCTTCGACATTCTGGGGCCAGAGGCGGACGCGGTCAGCACGTCTTACCTGAATGGCTGGGATCTCGTGCTAGGCTGTTTTTGCAGTGCGGCGGTGCCTGCCTACGCTTGACGCATCACCGGGGCGGCTTACTTCGCCCCCATGAATGATTTCCCTCCGTCCCGCGACGCCGCCCTCGCACGCTTGGCTGATTTTGTGCCCCACGCAGGCTTTGATTATGCGCGGCTGCGCAACTTTGACACGCCGGGACATTCCGAAGTGTCACGCTTGTCGCCTTACCTGCGGCATCGCCTGATCACCGAAGAAGAGGTGCTGCGCGCCACTCTTGCCCAGCACAGCCGCGAACAAGCCAGCAAGTTTATCGACGAGGTGATTTGGCGCACCTATTGGAAAGGCGTGCTTGAGCTGCGCCCAGCGCTTTGGACCAACTACAAGGCCGACCTGAACGCCGCATGGAACCAAGTGCAAACCAACGGCGGGCTGCGCGCAGATTGGGAAGCGGCCTGCAAGGGCGAGATCGGGATCGACTGTTTTGATCATTGGGCACATGAGTTGGCCGAAACCGGCTATCTGCACAACCATGCCCGAATGTGGTTTGCCTCAATCTGGATTTTCACGCTGCGCCTGCCGTGGGTCTTGGGGGCGGATTTCTTCCTGCGGCATCTACTGGATGGCGACCCGGCTGCGAACACCCTGTCATGGCGCTGGGTCGGGGGCCTACAGACCAAGGGAAAAACCTATCTGGCGCGCCCCGATAATATCGCGAAATTTACGCAAGGACGATTCACCCCCAAGGGCCTTGCAGATCATGCCGTGCCGCTGGAAGGGCCGGACCTGCCCGCGCTTGGCCCTGTCCCGCCGTCTGACCCTTCGCCAAAATCAGGCAAAATCGGGTTGCTGATCACCACCGAAGACCTTTCGCCAGACTTTACCGGCCATGACTTTCACAGCATCGCCGCCCTCGCCCCGGTGACGCAAACCGATCCGCTGCTGGCCGCCCCGAAACTGCGCGCCTTTCAGGCCAATTGCATCAGCGACGTAGAACAACGCTTGGGCACGCAATTCGAAAGCGTCACGGATGTTGGAAACATCGTAAATTGGGCGCAAAATGCCGAATTGAACCACGTGGTCATGGCTTATGCGCCGATTGGATTTGTGGCAGATCGACTGACAGGATTACGGGCCGCGCTTCAAAAGAAGAACATCAATCTGAGCGTGCAAATAAGGCAATATGATACGACCGCATGGCCAAAAGCGACGCATGGATTCTTCCGCTTCAAGAAAGTCGCTGATGATTTAACGTCTGATTTCTAAGCCATGTGATGCAAGCGCGGGTTCCAGCGCGACTAAGGTCAGGTGGATAGGCACGTTTTCACCCGCCCTTTCAGGCCGAACGCACGGCCAGCCCTTTGCGCCAAGCGCGCGCGGCTTCCCCGAATGCGGCAAACAACGGGGCCGAAACCGGATCATCTGCTGCCCGGTATTCTGGATGCCATTGGACGCCCAGCGCGAATCCGGGCGCACCGGCCACATAGATCGCTTCGGGCGTGCCATCGGGGGCTGTACCGTCGATGACGATCCGTTCGCCGGCAACCTTGATCCCTTGTCCGTGCAGCGAATTGGTCATCACTTCGGTGCTGCCCATGACCCGGTGAAACGGGCCACTTTCGGTAAAGGTCACGACGTGGCGCAGCGCAAATTTTTCTTCCAACGTCCCATCGGGGGGCATGCGGTGATTGTCGCGTCCCGGCAGATCGCGAATTTCGGGGTGAAGCGTGCCACCCATTGCGACGTTCAATTCCTGAAAGCCCCGGCAAATCGCCAAGATCGGCTGGCCTTTTGCCACGCAGGCCCGGATCAGCGGCAGGGCAAGGCCATCGCGATTACGATCAAAGGTTCCATGCGCTTGGGTTTCGGCTTCGCCGTATTCTTCGGGGTGCACATTGGGGCGCCCGCCAGTGAAAACAAACCCATCGCACAGGTCCATCCAGTGCTGTGCTGTACCATAACGCGGATCAGCTGGGATCAGCACAGGGGTTGCGTCACAGACATCGACGACCGCATCTGAATTCATCGTCCCGACCGCATGCGCGGGGTATTGGTCGTTGATCAGATAATGGTTGCTGATGATGCCGATGACAGGGCGCATTGGGTCTCTCTCCTTACACAGCCACAACAGTAAGCGGCATTTGTAAAGATTCAACCCAACGCAAATGCACAGCCCCTATGCGCTGCCGGTCAGACCTGCTGCCTCAAGTCCCGCAAGCCCTGCCACGACGTCATTATCTGACGTATCACCCGTAACGCCGATTGCGCCGATCAGATTGCCGCGCTTGTCGTGGACCAGAATGCCGCCGGGCACAGGCACGACCTTGCCGCCATAAACACCGTTCACAGCCGCCATGAAATAGGCCTGTTGTTCGGCCCGCGCCATCTGGGCCGAGCCGGGCATCCCAAGCATAATCGCCCCATAAGCCTTGCCTTGCGCAATCCCAAAGCGCCCCGGCGCGGAACCATCAGCCCGTTCAAAGGCCTTCACGTGGCCACCTGTATCAAGAACAACGACCGAGAGCGGTTTGAAACCCATCTCTTCGCCTTTGGCCATTGTTTTGCGGATGATCGTGCGGGCTTTGGATGCTGAGATTTCGGGCATGGGTCTCTCCTGTTGGGGCGGGTCGTGCGCTCTTCTTGGGTTTGGTGTGAGGTTGACATTGCGGACCCTCCGGGGGCCATATTTATGTTCAAAAAAAGCCGTGCGGAGGGCCCTGTTATCCTAGTGGTTTCTTTGTGCTTTCAATTCAAGGCGGCGACGGTGCAGCACAGGTTCGGTGTAGCCCGAAGGCTGTTCGCGTCCCTTGAAGACCAAATCGCAGGCGGCCTGAAACGCGATCCCATCAAAGTTCGGGGCCATAGGCCGATAGGCTGGATCATCTGCATTCTGACGGTCGACGACTGCAGCCATTTTGCGCAAAGTCTCCATCACTTGCTTTTCGCTGACCACATCATGATGCAGCCAATTGGCAAGGGCTTGGGACGAAATGCGGCAGGTCGCACGGTCCTCCATCAGGCCCACATCATTGATGTCAGGCACCTTTGAGCAGCCCACACCCTGATCAACCCAGCGCACCACATAGCCCAAGATCCCTTGGGCGTTGTTTTCGCATTCGGTTTGAATTTGGGCAGGGCTCCAACGCCGGAATGTCGCCAGTGGAATATCAAGGATTGAGGACACATAGGCGCGCCGCCCACCCTTCTTCAGCTTGGCCTGCACAGCCATGACATCGACCGCATGGTAATGCAGTGCATGCAGCGTTGCCGCCGTCGGGCTTGGCACCCAAGCGCAGTTCGCACCAGACTTCGGATGGCCGATCTTCTGTTCGATCATTGCAGCCATCATGTCAGGCATCGCCCACATGCCTTTGCCGATCTGGGCTTTACCAGAGAAGCCACACTCCAACCCGATATCCACGTTCTGATCCTCATAAGCGCCAATCCATTGTTTACGCTTGATAAAGTCCTTGCGGCTGAACGGCCCCGCCTCCATCGAGGTATGGATTTCATCGCCAGTCCGGTCAAGGAAGCCCGTGTTGATAAAGGCGACACGCGACTTGGCCGCCCGGATACATGCCTTAAGGTTCACAGTCGTGCGCCGTTCCTCATCCATGATCCCGATCTTGACGGTATCACGCGGCAGACCCAGCGCATCTTCGACCGCGCAGAAGATATCATTGGTAAAGGCGACCTCATCAGGCCCGTGCATCTTGGGCTTCACGATATAGACCGACCCGTGCACCGAATTGCCGCTGTCGCGCTGCAAATCGTGCATCGCGATCAGGGTCGTGATCATCCCGTCCATCAGCCCTTCATAAGCCTCGGACCCATCCTTGAGCAGGATAGCCGGGTTCGTCATCAAGTGACCGACGTTGCGGATCCACAGCAACGCGCGGCCCTTCATTGTAAAATTGCTGCCATCGGGGGCGGTATAGGTCAGATCAGCATGAAGGTGGCGGGTTTGGGTTTTGCCGCCCTTTTCAAATGACGCCTCAAGGTTACCCTGCATCAAACCCAGCCAGTTGGTGTAGGCCAGAACCTTGTCTTCGGCATCCACGCAAGCAACTGAATCCTCACAATCTATAATTGCAGAGACCGCGCTTTCAAGACGCACATCCGCCAATGACGCCTGATCCTTGCTGCCGATGGGGTGGGTTTTGTCAAAGACCAGGTCGACGTGTAGCCCGTTGTTGCGCAAAAGGATCGTATCGGGTGCCGCGGCATCGCCGCGATAACCGACAAACTGCGCAGGGTTTTCAAGCGGTTGGTCATCAATCAGCAGCGCGCCATCCTTAACCGTGTAGCGTGTCACATCCGCATGGCTGCCCCCGGCAATCGGGAACGCCTGATCAAGAAAAACGCGTGTGCGCGCGACAACCCGGCTGCCATGGCCACGATCATAGCCACCTTTAGGTGGCAGGCTACCCATCGCGTCCGTCCCATAGAACGCATCATAAAGGCTGCCCCAGCGCGCGTTCGCGGCATTGAGGGCAAAACGGGCGTTGGTAATGGGCACCACAAGCTGCGGGCCCGGAACCTTGGCAATTTCGGGATCGACATTGCTGGTCGTGATCTCAAAATCATCGCCTTCATCGACCAAATAGCCGATCTTGCGCAAGAATGCCTCATACCCATCGCGGTCTGCGATATGGCCGGGATTGGCTTGATGGAAAGCATCGATTTGGCTTTGTAATTCAGCGCGGCGGGCCAGAAGGTCAGTGTTCAGTGCAGCCTTGTTGTGCAGCAGGTTTGAGAACCCGGCCCAAAACGCATCCGCATCCACACCGGTGCCCGGCAGCGCCTTTTCCTCAATGAACTGCGCCAATTCGGCGGCAACCTGCAGCCCGTGTTTTTCAATGCGATCGCTCATTGTACCATACTCCCTTGCGCGCGGCATGCTGTTGCACACCGGTCAGTTTTCCATTCGTTAGAACAGAAGTGGGAGGTAAGCAACGGCGGATGGTATATACTTCAGACCAATTTTAGGATTTCGGGCGTTCAGCGCGGCACCGGTCCGAGCAATAGCGCACCTCGTCCCAGACCTTCGCCCATTTCTTGCGCCACGTGAACGGTCGCCCACAGGTGGCACAATCTTTCTGGGGTAAATCCGCCTTCTTGCACATCTTGGCCATGGGGGTCCCTTGCTCTGCCCTGCCCGCCCACTTAGGCTGAAGCCTTGCCGCCGCAAGGGAGACCTGGATGAAAGATGCAAGCCCACAGCCGATCTTCCTGAAAGATTACACACCGCCCGCCTATCTGGTCGACGCTGTGACCCTCACCTTTCAGCTGGCACCCGAGGCCACGCGCGTCATCGCGCGCGTGGCGTTTCGGCCCAACCCGGATGCAACCGACACCGAATTTTTCCTGCACGGCGAAGACCTGCGCCTGATGTGGGCCAAGATCGACGGGGTGTCGATCACGCCGGATGTGACGGCCAAGGGGCTGACCTGCGATGTGCCCAGCGGCCCGTTCATCTGGGAGGCCGAGGTTGAAATCAGCCCCGCCTCCAACACCGCCCTTGAAGGGCTCTACATGTCAGGTGGCATGTACTGCACTCAATGCGAGGCCGAGGGGTTTCGCAAAATCACCTACTACCCCGACCGCCCCGATGTGATGGGCGTGTTCACGGTACGGATCGAAAGCGACCTGCCGGTGCAATTGTCCAACGGGAACCCGGTGTCGGCTGAAAAAGGCGCGGTGGAATGGCACGATCCATGGCCCAAACCATCCTATTTGTTCGCCTTAGTCGCCGGTGATTTGGTCGCCACAACCGACAGTTTCACCACCATGTCCGGGCGGGATGTGACGTTGAATGTCTATGCCCGCGCGGATGATGCGAGCAAATGCGCTTACGCAATGGACGCGCTGAAACGGTCGATGGCGTGGGATGAAGAGGTGTATGGACGCGAATACGACTTGGACATTTTCAACATCGTTGCCGTCGATGACTTCAATGCAGGCGCGATGGAGAACAAAGGCTTGAACATTTTCAACGCCGCCTATGTTCTTGCCACGCCAGAGACTGCGACCGACAGCAACTATGCAAGTATTGAGGCGATCATCGCGCATGAGTATTTTCACAACTGGACCGGCAACCGGATCACTTGCCGCGATTGGTTTCAGCTGTGTCTAAAAGAAGGGCTGACGGTCTTTCGCGATCTGCAATTTTCAAGCGACGCGCGCGGTGCTGCGGTTGTGCGTATTGATCAGGTCAACGCCCTGCGCGCACAGCAATTCCGCGAAGACGGCGGCCCCCTTGCCCACCCGGTCCGGCCCGACAGCTTTGTGGAGATCAATAATTTCTACACCGCCACAGTGTATGAAAAAGGGGCCGAGGTGATTGGGATGCTCAAGCAACTTGTGGGCGATGAAATCTATTACGACGCCTGCACCCTATACTTTGATCGCCATGACGGCGACGCGGCGACGGTCGAGGATTGGCTGGCGGTGTTCGAAGACGCTTCGGGGTGCGACATGTCCCAGTTCAGCCGCTGGTATTCCCAAGCCGGAACGCCGCGCGTGTCGGTGACGGATAGCTTCGCAGACGGGACCTATAAGCTAACGCTTTCACAGGACACGCCGTCCACGCCGGGGCAAGACACGAAACTGCCGCTGGTTATTCCGGTGGCAGTCGGATTGCTTGACGCGGACGGGCGCGAAGTGCATCCGACCCAAGTGCTTGAACTGACCGAGACCACGCAAAGCTTCATCTTCGAAGGGCTTGCCACAAAACCCATCCCATCAATCCTGCGCAATTTCTCGGCCCCCGTGATCCTGAACCACGCCCAAGACAACGCGACCCGCGCGTTCCTGCTTGCCCACGACACCGACCCTTTCAATCGGTATGAGGCGGGGCGCAGCCTTGCCTCTGACGTGCTGATCCAAATGGTGTGCAAAGATGCAGCCCCCGATGCGGCCTACCTTGACGGGATCGCTGCCGTGCTGCGCGATGACAGCCTTGATCCGGCATTCCGGGCGCGGGTGCTGAGCGATTTGCCGACGCAAAACGACATCGCCCAGACGTTGCATGACCAAGGCACGACGCCTGACCCGCTTGCGATTTATCAATGTTTCGAAACACTTGGCATGCATATGGCGCAGCACCTGCAAGACATACTGCCGCGTATCTACGCGGATATGCAGGTCAGCGGGCCTTATAGCCCTGATGCGGCGGACGCGGGAAAACGTGACCTTGGGAATGATGCGCTTGGGCTGATTTCGCGGTTGGATGGCGGGAAACTGGCGGCCGATCAATTCGCCAAGGCCGACAATATGACCCAACAGCTGGCAGCGCTGCGCTGCCTTCTGAGGGCTGGCAAAGGCGAGGCTGAACTGTCTGCGTTTTATGAAACATGGAAGCACGACGCGCTTGTGATGAACAAATGGTTCGGCCTGCAAGTTAGCCATACACCCCCCGAAAATGCAGCCAGCACAGTGAACCGGCTGACCAAACACCCGTTGTTTGATATGAAAAACCCCAACCGCTTTCGCAGCGTGATCGGGGCTATGGCGGGCTATTCGGCAGCGTTCCATATGCCCGATGGCAGTGGCTATGACCTGCTTGCGGATTGGTTGATCAGGCTTGATCCGATCAACCCGCAGACAACGGCCAAATACACCGCCGCCTATGAGACATGGACAAATTACGACCCGGCGCGCCAGATCCAGATGCGGGCAGCGTTGCAAAGAATCCTCAATAGCGGGGATGTTTCGGGGGATACGACAGAGATGGTCAGCCGAATCCTTGCGGCATGATACCGTCCTTGTGCGGGGGCGCTGCGAAAGTTTGAATTTATGCCTTTTATCATCGCCCTCGTCGGGATCATCATCACCGCTTATTTCTGGGCCAACCGCGCGCGGGACGCAGGCAACATGGCCCGCGACATCGCGGATATGGCGGGGGATGTGAAACTGGCAGCACGCCGCTTTGGTTTTGCCCGCCGCGCCGATGTGCACCCCGTGGAAAGCATCGAAGACCCCGACATTGCCGCCGCCGCCATCGCGGATGCTTTCGTGTCGCTTGACGATTTGCCCAGCAAAGACCAACAGACGCACATGATGGATCAACTGCGCCGCGTGCTGAACGTGGATGCGGCCACAGCGCAGGAACTGTTGGTGCTTGGCACGTGGCTTGTGAATGAATGCGGCGGTCCGCTTCAGGCCGTGACGCGGATCACGAAAAAGCTTTACCGCATGGAAGGGTCCAGCGCACTGACACCGCTTGAGGATATTCTGACCGGGATTAAGGATGCAGATGGATCAGACCTTAGCCTGCGCCAGCGCGAGGCGCTGCATGAAATCAAGACGATCCTGCGCAGCCGCTAGTTCGACGCAACCACATTCATTGTCGAAACCGTCGCCGTCAGCGGCCTTTGCCGGGGGCGCACGTCCGTGACAAAGCCCGCTTGGGCAAACAATGTGGCCGGGCGCATGCGGGGACGCAGGTTTTCGACAGGCACACAGTATGATTGCTGGCGCGTCCAATTCGCCATCTCGGGAATTTTATTGCGATTGCTCATCGGGCCCCAATCAGCGGCAACGCCGCGCCAGCGCCCGTTGTAAATCGCAATCGCCTCATCGCGGGCGACGGTGACGTTCATAATGCGCGCAGCACACGACAGGTTCTCGGTCGGGTTCTTCAATGCCTCGCCCGTGCGCGCACGGCAGCCGTAGCGGCGGGCGGTGTCAGGATAGATTTGCAGGAGACCATACCACAGGTCCGGGCCACCCACCGCTTGCGGATTATAGGTGCTTTCATGCTTGGCCAGCGCCGACATCATGCCAACCCAAAACGCACGGCGCAATTCGGGCGAATTGTCCACGTAAGCCGGGCACCAGCGGTCAATATCGCGCGGAACCACCGATTCGAGGGTGTTCGCATGGCCCGCCATTGCCGACATCGCAGCCCGGGTCCACACTGAATGACCTTCTTTGTGCTCCCACCGGGTGCGGGGCAGAAAGGCGCGGCGGGCAACAGGGCGCATCGTCGGTTCGGTCAGATTCACGCCAACCGGATACCGGATCATGTGGTCGGGGCGCGCAACAGCACGAAATGCAGCCAAAGCAGAGGTTTGTGCCGCGATCTTCATTTGAAGCGCGTCATCGCGGGCAATGGGGCGGATCAGGTCATTGGCGAAGGCTGTGCTTGCCAGAATGATGCCTGCAACTCCCCCCAGAAGTGGCTTGAGCATTTTCATGGCGCAGAACCTGCACCAGTTATTGCAGGCCTTGCAAGTGATTTCTCTAATCCAAGCAGGGCCTTGCTGCGCGAGGTTCATGTAATGTCGCGCAATCTGCGGCGCGGCGCTTTCGCTTGTCCCGGCATAGCGGCTGATTTAGAAGCACCCCCAAGCCACCGCTTTGGAGTACGCCATGCTTGATCTGACCTACGAAACACCCACACCGAAAACGATTGCCGGTGCGAAAGGCGACTATGAACTTGTCATTGGGCTTGAGGTGCACGCGCAGGTTTCGTCCAACGCAAAGCTGTTCTCCGGGGCCTCAACCCAGTTTGGCGCAGAACCCAACAGCAATGTGGCCTTTGTGGATGCGGGCATGCCGGGGATGCTGCCTGTGATCAATGAATACTGCGTTGAACAGGCGGTGCGCACAGGGCTGGGGCTGAAGGCCGAAATCAACCTGACATCAGCCTTTGATCGCAAGAATTACTTTTATCCTGACCTGCCGCAAGGCTATCAGATTTCGCAGCTTTACCACCCCATCGTGGGCGAAGGCGAAGTTCTGGTGGAACTCTCCCCCGGCATCGCGCGTCTTGTGCGCATCGAACTCTTCCACCTTGAACAGGACGCGGGCAAATCGATCCACGACATGGACCCGCATATGTCCTTCGTCGATCTGAACCGGACCGGTGTTGCCC
>CAYPVL010000088.1:288-12314 GCA_964414165.1 uncultured Cognatiyoonia sp. | reverse complement strand
CACACCCGCGAAATTGCCGCCTA
Source organism: uncultured Cognatiyoonia sp. (assembly GCA_964414165.1). Taxonomy (GTDB): domain Bacteria; phylum Pseudomonadota; class Alphaproteobacteria; order Rhodobacterales; family Rhodobacteraceae; genus Cognatiyoonia. The sequence goes on along the minus strand of CAYPVL010000088.1, from coordinate 12,291 downwards.
GGGGGGCCTTGTGAACCGGATGCCGGCCTATGCGCTGATCTTCCTGTTCTTCACAATGGCGAACGTCGGTCTGCCGGGCACGTCCGGGTTTATCGGCGAATTCCTTGTCCTTGTGGGCATCTTCCAGGTGAACACTTGGGTTGCCGCCATCGCGACCACGGGCGTGATCCTGTCAGCGGCCTATGCGCTATGGCTGTATCGCCGGGTGGTGATGGGTGATCTGATCAAGGAAAGCCTGAAGACGATCAAGGACATGACCGTGCGGGAACGCGCGATCTTTGCACCGCTTGTTGTGATGACCCTGCTTTTGGGCGTCTACCCGTCGCTGGTGACTGACATTATCGGGCCAAGCGTTGGTGCGCTGATCGGAAACTATGACACTGCGACTGCGGCTTTCGAGGCCGCGAACCAAATTGCTGCGAATTAAGGAACTGGCGTTATGATCTCTGCCGACCTCCAAACCGTCCTGCCGGAAATCCTGCTGTCGGTCTATGCCATGGCAGCCCTTCTGGGCGCAGTCTATACGACCAAAGATGATGCGGCACCGCTGCTGACCTGGATGACCTCTGGCGTCTTCGTGCTGCTGGCCGTCTGGATCGGGATCAACGGTGAGGGAATCACCACGGCCTTTGGTGGGATGTTCGTCGATGACGGTTTCGCCCGGTTCTCAAAGATTGTGATCCTTGTATCCGCCGCCGCCGTGCTGCTGATGTCTGAGGGCTATATGCAGCAACGCGGATTGTTGCGGTTTGAGTATCCGCTGCTTGTCGCGTTGGCCGTTGTCGGCATGATGGTGATGGTCAGCGCGGGCGATCTGATGGCGCTTTATATGGGGCTAGAGCTACAATCGCTGTCGCTTTATGTCGTGGCCTCTTTGCGCCGCGATAGCCTAAAATCAACCGAAGCCGGGCTGAAGTATTTCGTTCTTGGCGCATTGTCTTCGGGCCTGCTGCTTTACGGGGCCTCGCTGGTTTATGGCTTTGCTGGCACCACGCTGTTCTCTGGTATTATCGCATCCACGGCGGATGGCGTCTCGCTCGGCATGCTGTTCGGGATTGTGTTCTTGCTTGCTGGCTTTGCCTTTAAAGTCTCTGCCGCGCCGTTCCATATGTGGACGCCGGATGTTTACGAAGGTTCGCCCACGCCGGTTACAGCGTTCTTTGCCACCGCCCCCAAGATGGCCGCGATGGCCCTGTTCGCGCGGGTTGTGCATGACGCATTCGGCGGGATCGTGGGTGACTGGCAGCAGATCGTGGCTTTCCTGTCCGTCGTGTCCATGTTCCTTGGTGCGATTGCCGCAATTGGGCAGCGCGATATCAAGCGGCTGATGGCCTATTCGTCTATCGCCCACATGGGCTTTGCGCTGATGGGGCTGGCCGCTGGTACGGCGCTGGGTGTGCAGGCGATGCTGACCTATATGGCGATCTACATTACCATGAACATCGCGATGTTTGCTTTCATCCTCACGATGGAAAAGGATGGACGGCCTGTGACGGATATTCATGCGCTTAAGATGTATTCCAAGGTGGAACCACTGCGGGCGTTGGCTGTGCTGCTGATTATGTTCAGCCTTGCTGGCGTTCCGCCGCTACTGGGGTTCTTTGGGAAATACGCGGTGCTGACAGCGGCCTATGATGCGGGCCTTGCCTGGCTGGCGGTTGCGGGCGTGATCGCATCTGTGATCGGCGCATTTTATTACCTGCGCATCGTGTTCTTCATGTATTTTGGCGAAACCGAAGACCGGATGGAGACCAATTCATCCCCCGTGCTTTGGGCCTTCCTGATGGGGGGCACTGCAGTTCTTTTGCTGGGGGTTGTGAACCTGTTCGGGATCGAACCGGCCATCGCCTCGGCAGCGGCGACGCTTGTCAATTAACCCAGAAGATCGCAAGCGTTGGCCTGCGGGCCATCGCTGCATCATGCTCGACACTGTCGACAGCACGATGGCCGAAGCTGCGCGCCGCGCACCTGATCTGACAGCCCCAACATGGATTGTTGCGCGCCATCAAACCGCTGCACGCGGGCGGCGTGGCAAACCTTGGGAGGTGCCAAAGGGCAACTTTTCGGGCACGCTGATCTTTAAACCGCTGTGCACCCCGCAAGTGGCTGCCCAGCGGTCTTTCATGGCGGCCAACGCGCTGCACGAGGCTTTGTCGATGTATATCGACCGCCGCGCGCTTAGCCTCAAATGGCCCAATGACGTGCTGTTGCACGGGGGCAAGGTCGCAGGCATCCTGCTTGAATCCAGCGGAAAGGGGCCTTTCGTGGATTGGCTGTCGATCGGGATTGGCGTGAACCTGTCCTATGCGCCAAGCAACGTCGATAACGCCTTTCCGCCCGTATCCGTCGCTGGCGAAGGCGGAGAGCCGGTGACCGCTGACGAATTTCTGATCACCCTTGCGAACGCTTACGCCACGCAAGAAGGCAAGCTGGCACATCTGGGCTTTGAACAAATCCGCACCGATTGGCTGAAGAACGCGGCCCGGATCGGGGAAAACATCACGGCGATCCAAGGGACTGAGGTTATTCAAGGCGTATTTGACACCATCGACAAAGACGGCAACCTTGTGCTGATCACAGCCAAGGGGCCACGCCATATTGCGGCCGCTGACATCTATTTCAAGGACTAAGCCGATGTTGCTTGCGATTGACTGTGGGAACACGAACACCGTGTTCTCGATCTGGGACGGTGAAGAATTCATCGCCCATTGGCGTACCTCTACCGAATGGCAGAGGACGGCGGATCAATATTATGTCTGGCTGTCCACGCTGATGCGGTTCCAAAAGATTGATGCGGTGATTGACGCGGTGATCATTTCATCCACCGTGCCGCGTGTGGTGTTCAACCTGCGGGTCTTTGCGGATCGGTATTTCAACACACGGCCTTTGGTTGTGGGCAAAGAAGATTGCGCGCTGCCCGTGAACCCGCGCGTGGACGAAGGCACGCAGATTGGCCCCGACAGGCTGGTCAATACCGCCGGGGCGTTTGATCGCTATGGGGGGAACCTGATCGTGGTGGACTTTGGGACCGCGACAACCTTTGATGTGGTGGCCGAAGACGGGGCATATGTGGGCGGGGTGATCGCGCCGGGCGTGAACCTGTCGCTTGAGGCCCTGCATAACGCCGCTGCAGCCTTGCCGCACGTCGATATCTCAAAGCCGCAGAAGGTGGTCGGGACCAATACGGTGGCCTGTATGCAGTCTGGCGTCTTTTGGGGTTACATCGGCCTCGTGCGTGAGATATGCGCGCGTATCAAAGCCGAACGCGGCATGCCTATGAAAGTCATCTCGACCGGCGGGCTTGCGCCCTTGTTCCAACAGTCTGAGGCGCTATTTGATGCGTTCGAGGATGACCTTACGATCCACGGATTAACCGTGATCCACGCCTATAACAAAGGACTCTCATGAGCCGCTTGATCTATCTGCCCCTTGGGGGTGCCGGCGAAATCGGCATGAATGCCTATGTCTATGGCTACGGGCCCAAGGATGCTGAACGGCTGATTGTCGTCGATTTGGGCGTGACCTTCCCTGATATGGATACGACGCCGGGTGTGGATCTGATCCTGCCTGATATTGCGTGGCTCAAAGAACGTCGTGCGATGATCGATGGCATCTTCATCACCCACGCGCATGAAGACCATGTCGGGGCCATCGGGCATTATTGGGAACAGCTTGGCGCGCCGGTTTATGCGCGCCCTTTCACGGCCAATATCGCACGGCGCAAGCTGGGCGAACATGGTCATCCTGACAGCGTGGTGAACGTGGTCGGGACATATCCTGAAATGATCGAATGCGGTCCGTTCAAAGTGTCCTACGTCCCGATTAGCCACTCGATCCCCGAAAGTGCGGGGCTTGTGATCGACAGCCCCGAGGGGCGAGTCATCCACTCGGGCGATTTCAAAATCGACCGCACGCCTGTTTGCGGTGACCCATTTGATGACGCACTTTGGGCCGAGGTTGCAAAGGACGGCGTCAAGGCGCTGGTCTGTGACAGTACGAACATCTTTTCACCCACCGCCGGACGCTCTGAGGCGTCGATCATGGATGAGGTCACGGGGCTGATGCGCGACGCGCCGGGGATGGTTGTGGCGACGACATTTGCCTCGAACATCGCGCGTTTGAAGACGTTGGCGGATGCGGCGACGGCGGCGGGGCGGTCGGTTTGCCTGTTGGGCCGCGCGATGCGGCGGATGACGGAAGCGGCGATTGAAACCGGCTTGCTCACCGATTTCCCAAGCACGATCAGCCCAGAGGATGTGAATTCCATCCCGCGTGAAAACGTACTGCTGCTGGTGACCGGGTCACAAGGCGAACGCCGGGCGGCATCAGCACAATTGGCCAATGGGAAGTACCTTGGGATTTCCCTCAAGGAAGGGGATACGTTCCTCTTTTCCTCCAAAACTATTCCCGGCAATGAACGCGGCGTGATCCGCATCATGAACCAATATTCCGAAATGGGCGTCGATGTGATCGACGACGCGGGCGGGCGCTATCACGTGTCTGGCCACGCGAACCGGCCTGATCTGGAAGAATTCCACGCCATCATCAAGCCCCAAGTCCTGATCCCGATGCACGGCGAACATCGCCACCTGCGCGAGCATGTGAAAGTGGGCGATGCCAAAGGGTTAAAGGGCGTTGTTGCGGTGAATGGAATGATGCTGGACCTGTCGGGCAATGCGCCGACTGTGGCGGAATACATTGACACGGGACGCACTTATCTGGACGGGACCGTCAAGGTCGGCGCGATGGACGGCATCGTGCGCGACCGCATCCGCATGGCGCTGAACGGCCATGTGATTGTGACGCTGGTGATTGACGAAAACGATGAGCCGCTGGGTGATCCGTGGGTTGAACTCTCTGGGCTGGCCGAGACGGGGAGCAGCAATGCATCGCTTGTGGATATTCTCGAAGAAGACCTCGCCCAATTCCTGCAACGGGCCGACGACAAAACCCTGCGCGACGATGTGAAGCTTGAGAAAGAGCTGCGCACGATTACGCGTAAGTCCGCGCAAGGCGAGATTGGGAAGAAGCCTGAGGTGACTGTGATTGTGAGTAGGTTGAGTTAGAGCTAGCCGATCTGTGAACTCAGCGCTTATTCGACGTCACATCTGTAGTTAACTAGCATAGACGACCAAACAACCTGAACAGAAGATAAGTCTCTGATGCTTGGATGCTCTGCTAGGTCCTTGCAGACTGCTTTCTTAATTTCAGGTATTGTAATGTTAGGTGGAGTACAAACTCGTAGTGTGCTTTCGCCGGTCTTACTATACGCTTGCGAAAGCGCGTCATGTACACCAGCTATAATCCCATACGCAAACGGTTGATCAGAGTTGCATGCTTCTAAGAGACGGTTGCCATCCACAAAGAAAGTAGCCTCTTGTGCAAGTAGTTGAGTTGGTAAACACAATGCTAAGCAGATACTACTGGTGAAATTTCGAATGGGTTGTGTCATGAGTTTGAAGTGGGGCGGTTGACTTAAACCTTCCCACGCTCCTCAAAGCTCATCGCGATGAACGCTGGGGTGTCATCCCCCAAGCCCACAACCTTTGGCCCATTGTCCTGCCGCTGATTGCGTCCACGTCCGCCGCGTTCGTTCTTTTCGCGCGGGGCGCGATCTTGCTTTGGCGCGTGTTCCTTTGCCGGGGCAGGGGCTTCGGCCTTTGGGGCTTCAGCATCCGCTGCCTTTTCAGCCGGCTTGTTCCGCTTGCGGGGGCTGCGTTCGCGGCGCGGCTTTTCGTCAGGCTCTGTCTTCGCCTCGGCCCGTGGTGTCGGGTTGCCACCGGGCACCTCAAGGCGCGGGATCTCTTCCTTCACCAGACGTTCAACATCCGCAAGGTTCTTTTCATCACGGCCCACGCAGATCATGATCGCTGTGCCAGAGCGGCCAGCCCGACCCGTGCGCCCGATGCGGTGCACGTAATCTTCGGCATGGCTTGGCACATCGAAGTTGAAGACATGCGTTACGGCCGGAATATCCAGACCACGCGCAGCCACATCAGAGGCCACAAGAAAGCGCAGTTTGTTATCCCGGAACCCTTCAAGGGTGCGTGTGCGGTGGGATTGATCAAGATCACCGTGAATAGGGGCGGCGTCATAGCCGTGCTTATTCAAGGACTTGGCAACCACATCCACATCAGACTTGCGGTTACAGAAGATGATCGCGTTGGTGCAGGCCTCGCCCTCTCGGTCGATCAGTTTGCGTAAAAGGTCGCGCTTTTCGGACGGCTCTTTGGTCTTGTTTGAGCCCTTGAACAGCACAACGCCCTGTTTGATATTTGTGTTCGTGGTTGCTGCGCGGGCCACTTCGACTTTGGCGGGGGCCGACAGGAACGTGTTGGTGATCCGCTCAATTTCAGGGGCCATCGTCGCTGAGAAGAAGAGCGTCTGGCGCGTGAACGGCGTGCGTTTGAAGATTTCCTCGATGTCGGGGATGAACCCCATGTCGAGCATGCGGTCGGCTTCGTCCACCACCATGATCTTCACATCCGTCAGGATCAGTTTGCCGCGCTCAAGGTGGTCCAGCAGGCGGCCCGGTGTCGCGATCAAAACATCGACGCCTTTGTCGATCAGCTTGTCCTGATCTTTGAAAGACGTCCCGCCGATCAGCAGGGCCTTGGACAGCTTGGTGTATTTTGCATAAGCATCAAAGTTTTCAGCCACTTGCGCGGCCAGTTCCCGTGTTGGCGCCAGCACAAGCGAACGCGGCATCCGTGCCCGCGCGCGGCCACGGCCCAGAAGCGTGATCATCGGCAGCGTAAAGGCGGCGGTTTTCCCGGTTCCGGTTTGGGCGATGCCCAGCACATCTTTGCCTTCAAGGGCAGGGGGGATGGCCCCAGCCTGAATGGGGGTCGGGGTGTCATAGCCTGTCTCTGCGACGGCTTTGAGAACCTTTTTATCAAGGTTCATATCAGCAAATTTGGTCAAGTGTGCCCTTTCAATATGATGCGGCATCTTTGGCCGCTCATATTGCGCGGCCCGCCCGTCCGGATTGAGGGGCGTTCGACTGGTGGTTTGCTTAGGCTGTTGGGCCTGAAAGGTCAATGGTTGCAGTAGGATGAAGGGCGGCGGTGTAACCTGCCTGCAAGGCCGCGATCATTGGGGCTGGTGTCAGAACGGTCACTGTGCCGCTGGTTGGACGGGGCAGCGGCGCTGCATATGCGGCGGGTGTATAGGGGTGCTGCGTTGTTGGGCCAAGCAAATGTGGCCGGTTGTTCCATGCGATGAATGCCCCTGCAGGAAGCATTGCGATATCGGCTTGGTGCGTGACTTGCGCCCGATCCTGCGACCGCACCCGTGCTGCATGAAGCGCCTTATCCATTTGGGGCGCTTTGGGCTGATGCCCCGTGGCCTGCGTCCAAGCTGCCACAAAGCGGTTATAGTCGGCCCGGCGGCAATAGGCGCAAGGGCGATGCCCGGCGGCAAGGGCGACGGCCTCATCCAGAAAGAACAGCTCGGTCCATTTGCGCCCCGTCATGACGGGGCGCTTGCGTCCTTGCCATTCAAGGGTGCAACAGATCCAAGCATGATGTGACCAGCGTGAAGCCCCAAGGGTTTGATCTATGCGATGAATAATCCCGCGATTGCCGGTGAATGTGCCACGGGCCGGGTTGGCAACAATTTGGCCTGTGGGCAACACACGGTTTTGGAGAGGCATCAGATCATCCAACGAAAAAAGAGCACCCCGAAGGATGCCCTTTCCGGGTTTGTAACGAAAGCCTTAAGATTCTTTGCGACGCTTCATTGCCGCAAGGCCACCGATCCCAGCGATCAATAGCCAGCCAGCCGCTGGGAGGGGGACGACAGGGGGGGTGGGGTCAGGATCCGGGATTGGGTCTGGGGGAGGTGACACGCCGGGCGAAAAGGCCGTTGCGATCGGAGAGAAATAGCTATCCGCTTCTTCAAACCCAGATATGGTCGCAAGGAACGTATCTGCCGCTTCGATCACGCCGAATCCTGCATCAATAGCGAGATTCCCAAAGAGCGTGCCATCAATGTTCTCAAACAGCGACGTATCAACGAACGCACCGTTCAAGCTTAAAGTTGACGCGATGGCAGCATCAATCGCGATGTTGAGCCAATTCTCATCAAAGGTTTCGAAGCCGACGGGTGTTGCATAAGCATAGCTTTTCAGTTGCTGGTCAACACTTGGAATAACCGCGAAAGCCGGGTCGCCAGGGCTGCCTTGCTGACTTGCAATGAATTGCCCTGCCATGACCGCCTTTGATGATGTTAGCAAACCCTCATCAACGTCTGCAAGATCAAGCACTTCGCCTGCGTTGATCGTGCCTTGTGAGACTCCGTTCAAAAACACCTCGGTGTCGTCTTGGGATGCAATCACGCGCAAAACATCGCCGTTCGCTGATTTGGACAGCACCGATGTCGAAATGTTGAATTCAGTGTCGTAGTTATCGACGCTGAATTGTTGTGCAACAAGGTGGTCGCAGAACGTGGTCCCGACTGGGACTTGTGTACATTCGGCCCCACCGAATACGGCAACATCTTTATCGGATGTGACGCGGGTCCCTGAAAGATCGCCACCTGTTCCCGACTCGTAAAAGACGGACTCGCCGGCTTGCAACGTCACCTGAAACGGTGTGTCCGCCGCGTTACCTGCAAGGGCAACTTGAGATTGAATTGTCACGACAGTGTTGTTTTCGGTCGCTGTGACCGACATTTGCGATCCTGAACCAAAGACGCCAGGGGTTGTCAAAACATAGTAGTCTTTGCCAAGCCCATCGGTATCCAAAAGTGTGGTCATGTCAGTGCTGAATCCAGCGCGGTTGAGTGCCAGAGCACTAATTGGATCGGCCGAGTCGACCCGATAGGACAGGGTGTTGACTGCGCCGTTGGAAACCATTTCCCGGCCCCGCGAACCGAAATTGAACGTAAACACACCGGTGTTATCAATTAGGAAATTCTCGTTAAGGCCGCCCCCACCGGTGATTGTTCCGGTTGTGCCCTCTGCGCCAAATACAAAGACTGAGTTATCGCCATCGTTTAGGTTCTCATGAAAGACCCCAAGTACAGCGGCAGATGCTGGATTGGAAAGCGCCGCGCACGCGACGATTGTACTGCAAAGCAGTTTTCTGTTTAACATTTTTTCACCAAAATTAGTTCTGTTAAATAAGTCGTAACGCCAAGTGATCACCAAAAATGTGGCGAGCCATGTTCATAGCGTGCATCTAACCTTAACTGTATTTTTGCAACAGTCAACTGTGGGAAATCCTACTGGCCCTTGCCAGAGTTCGCTCAGGCTAAGTCAGCAGCGAAGTTACCCGGAAAACCTATCCACCCACGAAAAAGGGCATCCCGAAGGATGCCCTTTTGTTGCGTGATAGTAAAAGCTTAGGCTTTTTTGCGACGCTTCATCGCAGAAAGGCCGCCGACACCCGCAATCAGCATCCAACCAGCAGCTGGCAGTGGAACTGGTGTCACAGGATCCACAGGAGTCGTGGTGACTGCGGTGCTTTGAATGTTTCCAAAGCTGCTAAGGGTGATTGGATCAGCGCTGAAAGCCCCGACGCCATTTTCGCCCTCAAAGGACCGGCTTTGTGCGATGGCGGTCAACGTCGAGGTGATGTTTAGGTCTGCGCCACCTGCGAAGACGCCCAGCTCAATCGTGTCGGACAGATCGCTGATCACGAAGTTGAACAGTTCACTGTTCAGAGGGTCTTGCGAAATGCTGGCGTTGAAGTTGTTCACATTTTCAAACGTATATTCTTGACCGCGCTCAAACGTGGTTGAATCAAAGGTTGTTTTCCCAAGAACATCAGCGCGTGCGCTATAGACGTCAGTGCCGTTCACGTTGATCGTGTATTGGAACGATGCGGCTGTGAAAGCAGTGTTTGTGATCTCATTCGCAGCAGAGTCGAAGGGGTTCACGAATGTGTCGCCGTAATTGCGGGTTGTCCGCAGGATCGTGGACAGATCTTCAAGCTCAAAATCCAGTGTGAAGGCGCGATCTTCAGCAAAGGAATTGGTTTCAGTTGTTCCCCAGACCGCTTGTGATGTGATTTTTGTTGTACCAGATCCAGCGCCAAATCCTTGCGCCCCTGTCGTAGCAGAAACAGAAGATGTACCATCAGCATTTTGTGTGGCGCTACTTCCGCCAAAAATGCCTCCAACCATGGCTGTGCCGTTGGGCGCGATTTCACGCTCAGTATTCGACTCGACCCCATTGAATGAATTGACTTGGGTTGTCTGCGTTACTGATGCTGTGCTGATCGTGGCTGCGGATGTCATAACTGGCAAGCTTGCGATCACCGCGGCCACGCCAAGTTTTGTGAAATTATGCATATCTATCCCTTTATTTGTCACAGACTGGTAACGTGTTATTTACCATGCCGTCAACTCAAGGCTGATTTTCTAATGCATTGATCTCGCTAGGGAAACAATAGTGCTAAGATGTGAAAACTGTTTCGAACTCCGCGATCCGTATTATTCGCATAGACCTGTGGCCAACGTATCGCGTGATCCACAACTGCTTGTGGTTCACAAGACGAAGGATGCGCATGTGGCATCGGCCCCTTCGGCAAGTTGCCGGTCGGCGACCAAGTCGTGGGTGCCATCCAAATGCAAAGAATGGCACCCACATTTAGCAAGATTTAAGGAGGCTTAAGCCTTCTTGCGGCGCCCCGCAGCAGCAAGTCCGCCGATGCCTGCCAGCAACATCCAACCAGCCGCAGGCAGTGGCACCGGGGTCACGGTTGGGTTTGTTGGGGTGCTTTGCAATTGACCAACGCTTGAGATTGTAACCGGATCAGTTGAGCGTGCACCGACCGAGTTGCGCAATTCGTCAAACCCGTTTGTCGCATATGCGCGTGTCGTCAAAATGCTCTCGACTTCAACAGTTTCGCCGTCAGCAAATGTCCCGATATCGAAGGTTCCAAAAATGTCCCCAACTTCGAACAAATAGCCGAAACCCAAATCGGTCACTGTGACTTCAAAGTTTTGCTGGTTTTCAATCGTAAACCCAGCTTCGTTAACAAGCACATCCGCGCGCGCTGAGAATTCAGCGACCCCATTCACAAGAATATCGTACTGGAAAGTCGCGCCGGTGTAAGCGGATTCGATCAGCACCGTCTCATCATCAGATTCAAATGGATTGTTGAAGACTGGCGTTGTAAATGGGTTGGCGAAAAGCCCAATATCAGAAGAGTGGAACAGACGTGTGGTTAACCCGGTCAGCGAATAGTCAATTGTATAGTCATGATCTACACCGAAGTTGTTGACTTGCGTTTGCGTCAAACTTGCAGTCGCAGTGCTAAGTTCTGTGTCCCCATCATTCCCGGTTGTTGCAGCAACAGATGAGGTGCCGTCGGCATTTTGCTCTGCGGTGACAGAGTTGAAAGCACCGGTTGACGCTGTCGCCGTGCCATCGTTCGCACTATCACTGTCTGTATTGATTGTGGTGACGGAAGTTGGATCGAATGGATCCGGGCCAACCACTTGCGTGACTTCGGCAAAACTTAAAGTCGCTGCGCTGGCCAAGGCAGGCAGCATTGCCAGAATGGCGGCCGTTGAAATTGTGTAAGTAAGCTGTTTTGACATTACATTCCCCGTTAAATTTACTTTAGGTAAACTTTTTTTAGGGTTTTGGAGGGTTCTGTCAATGCTGGTTAACCTTACCTAAGGTATTGTTTCCATTTGCGAACCAATGCGCCTTGATGGATATTTCTGTTCAGCCAGCGCGTTGGCAGGATTAGACCATCATCTCTTTTGTATTCGAAAGCGTCACATCCGGGTAATCCCGCGCGACCCGGTCGATATCCCACTGCAGACGGGTCAGGAACACCGCATCGCCATCGTTGTCTTCGGCGATATGCTGTTTGTTCGCGGCTGCAAATGCATCAACCGCATCCTTATCCCCATGCACCCAGCGTGCCGATGTGAATTGCGAGGCTTCAAAGCGCACTGGCAGCCCGTATTCCATTTCAATCCGGCTGGCGAGGACTTCGAATTGCAATGCGCCCACGACGCCCACGATAAAGCCCGATCCAAAGG
>CAYPVL010000088.1:0-278 GCA_964414165.1 uncultured Cognatiyoonia sp. | reverse complement strand
ATTCAGGCGCGAATGACGGAATTCCTGTCACGCGGATTGCCTCGCCCTCGGTCAATGTATCGCCGATGCGCAATTGGCCGTGGTTGGGAATACCAAGGATGTCCCCGGCATAGGCCTCTTCGGCAAGTTCCCGATCTGCAGCCAGAAACATCACCGGGTTGGTAATCGCCATCTGTTTTTTGCTACGTACATGGGTCAGCTTCATCCCGCGTGTGAAATGGCCAGAGGCGAGACGCACAAACGCCACGCGGTCACGGTGCTTGGGGTCCATATTGGCC